>DAICZO010000052.1 GCA_027311125.1 Acidobacteriaceae bacterium | reverse complement strand
AGGTTGGCCTCAATCATCCTGTTGTTCGCTTCGCACTCCCGGTGGAAGTCCTCGATCAGCTCATGTCGCTCGATGCCGTGCCTGACCGCCTCGACAGTTTGCTCCAGGCAAACGGCGATGATGAGGCCGATGACGATGGTGGCGATGTGGATGAAGAAGTCTTTCCAGGTGTGGGCGGCTTGGTGAGGTGGGTGTACGTCGAGCATTTGGGGGCCTTTCAGGCTATTGTGAGGAAGAATGTTCGGTGGTTTGGGCCTTGTCGAAGCTGTAGACGCGCGCGACGGTCTGCTTGGCGTAGGCAAACCACTCCGGCGAAGCTGTCTGGTGACGGATGGCAAAAACCTGCTGCGGTGTGGGCGCGGGGGAGAAATCGGGAAACTCGCGGTGTAAGTTGGACTGGTCGACCGCGACGATGGTGGAGGCCTGAATGACCCGGGCCGTCAGTTCGATTTGATGGTCGAGCTGCTGGACGGAGAGGTGAGATGGGTCGGGATCGACGATCGCAAAGAGGCGAGCCTCGGAGAAGGCGGCATGTTCCGCGTCCGCGTCTGCGTTCAACGATTCGATGCGCGCATACAGTGCTGCATCTCCCCGCGCCTCGGCGACAGGCATCGATTCCAGCACATTGTTTTGCTTCGCCGTTTGCCAGGCGACGTCCTGCATTCCGAAGGAAAGACTGTTCCAGTCGAGCGGAGGCAACGAGACAGCGCTGCCCGAATGCTGCCTGAGAGCGACGAAGACAGCGAGGTTTCGTTGCATCACGGGGATGAAGCGCTCGAACTGCTCGGTGGTCGCGGCAAAGCGATTGCGGTTGATGCGGCGTTCGATGTCGAGTGCCTTGCGCGTCTCCGCAACCTGATGCCGGCGGTGAAGCAACTCGACGGTCTGCTCGAGGCCGATAGCGATGAGGAGTCCAACACAGATGGTGCCGACGTGGATGAGGAAGTCTTTCCAGGTGTGGGCGGCCTGGTGGGGTGGGTGTACGTCGAGCATGGGCGTCTCCGAGGAAGGTTAGGTTTGTGCTTAGCGGCAGAGGGGTGGGGTCGGTGTGCCTGTGTAGGGCGTTCCCGGGGCTGAGGGCGGAAACTGATTCGGGTGGCCGCGCATGACAGCAGATTTGTTGGCGGCTGCCTGCTGCGGGCTCCTCTGTTGTATCAGTCCGTCGTGCACCCACTCTGCAATACGCAGACGGTTCTTGGCGGCGATGCCTGCTGCGTAGGTTTCGCCGATGAGTTTGGAGTATGTGTCCAACTGTTGGGGACTCATGCGTGTGAGGTCTGGGGTTGCAGGACACTGCGCGGTGGCGAACTTGCTTTCGAACGCTTGCTGATGCGCCAGTTGCTCGTAGAAGCGTGTCCGATAGGCGTAGGAGATCTCCGTCTGGTGGTTGTCTGCGGCGAACCCGTAGATGAGATTGGCTGGTAGTAGCGAGACGGTGCCAGACTGGCGGGCAGCGTCCAAGACCCCGGAGATCGGGAGGTCCCATAGAACGGGCACCCCCGGCTCTGCTTCGGGACGCGGTCGGTAGTCGAACTTGCCGTGACCGGCAAGCATGGCCTGGACATCGTGCTGGAGGCCCAGCAGCCAGACTAACTCGGCATCGCTGGCGTTGTAGCTGCTGGCGATGCGGCCAGCATTGTGGTGTGCTTCTTCGTTTAGTTGCTCCTCCAAGTACTCGCGCTGGTGGTGGTGATGGATGGCCTCGACGGCCTGTTCGAGGCCAACGGCGATGAGGAGTCCGACACAGATGGTGCCGATGTGGATGAAGAAGTCTTTCCAGGTGTGGGCGGCTTGGTGGGGTGGGTGTACGTCTAGCATGCAGGCTCCAGAGCGAGGGTGTGGCATGTGGTCCGGCAGCTCAAGCTGGAGCTGTCGGCTACCTGGCACCCGTTGAAGGTGAAGGAGTTGTGGTTGGAGCGACCAGAGTATCAGGATTGAATGCGTTATGGCGGAAGGAAACGACAGAATTTGACAGGGCGTGAGAGGATTTAAAAATGAGCGATTTTATTCCGAAGGCAGGCAGCATCAAGGTAGGCGGACTGGGTCCGAAGGCGCAGAAGTTACAGGCTGCGCGTGAGAAGGCGGAGCGGATGAAGACTGGAGTGAAGGTGGCTCCGGGAGCTTCGACGGCTTCAGTGAAGGCGAAGGACTCGTTTGCGGGGACGAAGAAGACTACGTTCCAACGCAAGGCGGTGTAGTGGATGGGGTGCGACTATGCACCCCATCGCACGGATGCTACGAAGGGGTGGAGCATCCTTGCGGGTCAGTGTCATGGCAAGGGCGAACAGCGGGTCCTCCGCTGCGCGAAGGATGACAACTAAAAGAACTGGAAGCGGGCGGAAGTTTCGTGCCCACTGATTCGGCGGGTCGGGCTGGGTTATTGGAAGAAGTGGGGGATGAAGGAGCTGCGGTTGTCGGTGATGAGGGTGGTGGACTCGCGGATGCCCATGCCGGCGCAGTCCTGATC
>DAICZO010000456.1 GCA_027311125.1 Acidobacteriaceae bacterium | reverse complement strand
CGCGGTGCTGGGGGTGGGCTGGGAACTGGTAGCGGCGGCGGCGAACCAGGTAGACGATGAGCCAGATGATGCCGATGAGCAGTAGCAGGGGGGCGAAGGGGACGAGCAGCCAGAAGCGTCCGGGGAGGATGGCGCGGTCGCCGCGGACGGAGGCGGTTTCCGCGGTGGTGAGGGAGCCGGCAGCGATGGCGACGTCACCACCGACGAAGGCGTTGGTATCGAGATGGACGCTGCCACCGAGGACGGCGACGTCGCCAGCGATGGAGTGGTCGGAGTCTACGGAGACGTTGCCAAAGAGCACGGCTACATCGCCTTTGACATCGCCGTGGATGTGGACGGAGCAGAAGGCACAGGCGATGTCCTGGGCGGTTTCGCCTTCGTGGACGACGATGTCGCTGCCCATGGAGGAGAGATCCTGCTGGTCGTTGGAGAAGGCGAAGGCGGGGGCGGCTGCGGTGGAGAGCAGGAGGAGCGCGGCGGTGAGAAGTCTACGCATGAGGGGCCTCGTGAGGTTGACTATACGACAAAGGCTGGGGCCGAAGCAGGTGTTGCGTGTGACCGGGAGTGGTGGCCTGCGGGCGTGGGCGGAGGTGCGGGTGGAATGAATTGAACCAGGACGCATGGGCAACCTCTGCGGATGCTACGCTTAAGGTACCGATGAGCCACGAACTTCCTAAAGCATACGATCCGTCCGTACTAGAAGAGCGCTGGGCCGAGTACTGGGTCCGGGAGCAGTTATTCGATGTCGCAACACCTGGGGATACGCAGGGTGGAGGCAAGAAGTTCACGCAATTGTTGCCTCCTCCGAATGTGACTGGGCGGCTGCATATTGGCCACATGCTGAACCAGACGGAGATGGATATCCTGACGCGCTGGCACCGGATGCAGGGTGAGATGGCGGTGTGGGTTCCGGGTACGGACCATGCGGGGATTGCGACGCAGATGATGGTGGAGCGGCAGTTGGCGGGCGAGGGCAAGACCCGGCAGGAGCTGGGGCGGAGCGCGTTCGTGGAGCGGGTGTGGGAGTGGAAGGGCGTGTACGGCGGCGCGATTCTGAACCAGATGAAGCGACTGGGCGCGAGCGTGGACTGGAGCCGCGAGTACTTCACGATGGACGAGCGGTTGAGCGTGGCGGTGAAGGAGGCGTTTGTCCGGCTGCATGAGCAGGGGCTGATCTATCGCGGTGCATACATTGTGAACTGGGACCCCAGCGCGCAGACGGCGGTAAGCGACCTGGAGGTAGTGCACGAGGAGCGGCTGGGCAAGCTGTACCACATACGGTATCCGCTGGTGGATGGTTCGGGATCGATTGTGATTGCGACGACGCGTCCGGAGACGATGCTGGGCGACGTGGCGGTGGCGGTGAATCCGACGGATGAGCGGTATGTGGCGCTGCAGGGCAAGATGGTGCGGCTGCCGCTGAGCGGCGTGAACGGCGGGGCAGAGCGGGAGATTCCGATCCTCGCCGATGACTGGGCCAAGCCGGAGTTTGGTACGGGCGCGGTGAAGGTGACGCCAGCGCATGATCCAAATGACTTTGCGATCGGGCAACGGCACAATTTGCCGAACCTGGCGATTCTGGATGAGACAGCGAAGGTGCTGCTGCCGGGTTCGGTGTACCACGGGCTGGACCGGTATGCGGCGCGGGAGAAGATTGTCGCCGACCTGCAGGAGCTGGGGCTGCTGGTGGAGGTGAAGGACCATACGCTGGCGATCGGGTTGAGCCAGCGGAGTGGGGTGGTGATTGAGCCGCGGCTTTCGAAGCAGTGGTTTGTGAAGATTCAGCCGCTGGCGGAGAAGGCGATTCGCGCGGTGGAAGAAGGACACATCAAGTTCACGCCGGACCAGTACCGCAAGACGTACGAGGAGTGGATGAACAATATCCATGACTGGTGCATCTCGCGACAGCTTTGGTGGGGACATCGGATTCCGGCGTGGCATTGCGGGGCGTGCAGCGGGATTACGGTGGCGCGGGAGACTCCTGCGGTGTGCGGGACGTGCGGCTCGGCAGAGATTGTGCAGGAGACGGACGTGCTGGACACGTGGTTCTCTTCGGGGCTGCTTCCCTTCACCGTGTTTGGCTGGCCGTCGCAGGACGGTATGCCGACGGCGGACCTGGCAGCGTTCTATCCGACGCAGGTGCTGGTGACGGGGTTCGATATTTTGTTCTTCTGGGTGGCGCGGATGATCATGCTGGGCTGCCACTTTATGCTGGACGTGCCGATGCCGGATGGCAGCCAGCGGGAGTTGAAGGATGCGGTGCCGTTCCGTGAGGTGTATATCCATGCGCTGGTGCGGGATGCGGACCGGCAGAAGATGTCGAAGACGAAGGGCAATGTGATTGACCCGATCGACATTATCGGGAAGTTCGGGACGGATGCGGTGCGGTTTACGCTGGCGAGCATGGCTTCGCCGGGGACAGATATTGCGTTCAGCGAAGAGCGGACGGATGGGTACCGGGCGTTTGCAAACAAGATATGGAATGCGGCGCGGTTCCTGTTTATGAATGTAGACCGCGCGAACGAGGCGGGGGTGACGGTCGACCTGACGCAGTTGGCCGGGGCCTTGCTGGATACGGACGGGGCACCGCTGGAGACACGTTGGATACTGGCGAAGCTGAGCGCGGCGGTAACAGCGGTGGATGCAGCGCTGGGGCAGTACCGGTTCGATGAAGCAGCCAATGGGGTGTACCAGTTTTTCTGGGGCGACTTCTGCGACTGGTACATCGAGATTGTGAAGCTGCGGCTGGAGTTTGGCGAAGGCGCGGACCTGGTGGCGTCGAAGAAGGCGTTGACGACGCTGCTGGCGGTGTTTGAAGCGGCGCTGCGGTTGTTGAGTCCGTTTATGCCGTTTATTACGGAAGAGATCTGGCATGCGTTTTACGATCAGGCGGTGCCGGCGAAGTCGATTGCGCTGACGCGGTTTCCGCGGGCGGCAGACATGGTGGCCGATGCGGAGAGCGTGGCTGCGATGGAGACGCTGCAGCAGTTGATTGTGACGGTGCGCGGGTTGCGCAAGGAGATGGCGGTTCCGGAGAAGGAAGCTGCGCCGATCCGAGTGTTTGCGAGTGCTCGGGTAGGTGGGCTGGCACGCGACCATGCGGATCTGCTGGCTCGGCTGGCGCGGGTGAGCGGGGTGGAGTTGGCGGCGGAGTCGCTGACGGGCGATGGGGCGCGGAGTACGGCGGAGTTCGATGTGGCCGTGGTGTACGAGCGGCAGATCGATGTAGTGGCGGAGCGGGAGCGGCTGATGAAGGACCTGGCAAAGTACGAGAATGGTCTGATGGCGGCCGAGAAGCAACTGAGCAATGACGCGTTTATGGCGAAGGCTCCGGCGCACATTGTGGAGGGTTTGCGGAAGCAGGCGGGTGAGACGCGGATGCTGTTCGAGAAGACGAAGGCTGCGCTGGACGCGTTGCCGGCGGAGTAGCAGTCGGTACAGCGGTGGGTTTAGGATGACGAGATGGACTGGAAGAGCAAGCGGATACGGACGATTCTTGAGGCGGCGCTGGCAGAGGATAAGGTTGCCAACGATGTGACGACGGCACTGACGATAACCCCGGGGCTGAAGGCCAGTGGGACGATTATCGCGAAGCAGGCGTGCGTGGTGTCGGGTCTGGGGTGCATCCCGATATTTCTGGAAGGCTATGCGAAGATGTGCGACAAGCCGGTGGGGCGATTTGAAGTGGTGAGCCATCCGGAGATCTTCGATGGAGTGAAGGTGAAGAAGGGCCAGACGCTGGCGGTGATTCGCCATAATGCCGCGGCGCTGCTGTCGTGCGAGCGGGTGATTCTTAACCTGATGCAGCGGATGAGCGGTATTGCGACGCTGACGAATGAGTTTGTAAAAGCCGTAGCGGGGACGAAGACGAAGGTGCTGGATACGCGCAAGACGATACCTGGGCTGCGAGTGCTGGACAAGTATGCGGTGAGTTGCGGGGGTGGCGTGAACCATCGGCTGGACCTGCAGGATGGGATTCTGATCAAGAACAATCACATCTCGCTGGGCGGCGGATTGCCTGCGGCGCTGGCGCATGCGCTGGCGGGGCGGAAGGCCGGACAGGTGGTACAGGTGGAGGTACGGACGGCGCTGGAGTTGGAACAGGCGATTGAAGGTGGTGCGGAGTCGATCCTGCTGGACAACATGACTCCGGCGCAGGTGAAGAAGGCGGTGAAGCAGATTCGCTCGGCGTTGCCGAAGGTTCCAATTGAGGCTTCGGGCAGCATGAATCTGAAGACGGTGCGGGACTATGCGTTGGCTGGCGTGGACTTTGTGTCCGTGGGTGCGTTGACGCACTCGGCGGCGGCGGTGGACTTGAGCATGCGGATCACGGCAGACGTTTACTGACGGCGAGCGTGGTGATTCTCTTTCGGCCCTGCCGGCAGGAATGAGGCGTTGTGGCAGAGAGCTTTGATGTAGCCAAGGTAGATGCAGCGCTGGCGGGGACGCGGTTCGCGGGACAGGTGCGGTACTTCCCTGTTGTGGGATCGACGAATGCGCTGGCACTGGAACAGGCCCAGGCGGGTGCAGCGGATGGCTGCGTGTACGTCGCCGATGAGCAGACGGCAGGACGCGGTCGTGGAGGGCATGGGTGGCACTCGGCGAGCGGCGAGGGGCTGTATG
>DAICZO010000453.1 GCA_027311125.1 Acidobacteriaceae bacterium | reverse complement strand
ACTTCGAGCAGGCCACCCCCGTCGCCGAACTCGAACACGCCCGCCTCGGCTCCCGCCCCGCCAAACGCTCCGGCAAAAAATCCATGGCCGACCTCCGTGCCATCCCTTGGGTCTTCGGCTGGATGCAGTCCCGCCAACTCGTCCCCGCTTGGTTCGGCGTAGGCCACGCCCTCCACCAGTTCGCCCACAACGAAGCCGCCACTACCTCGTCCAATCTGGCCCTCCTCCAGACCATGATGAAGGACTTCCCCCTCTTCATCGACATCATCCGCAACGTCGAAATGGCCCTCGCCAAATCCGACTTCGGCATCGCCCGACTCTACGCCTCGCTCGTCGAAGACGAAGCCCTCCGTGACCGCGTCTACAACACCCTCAAAGCAGAATTCGACCTCACCCACCGCATGATCCTCGAAATCACCGGTCAGGCCGCGCTCCTCCAGACCAACCCCGTCCTCGAGCGCTCCATCCGCCTCCGCAACCCCTACGTCGACCCCATGTCCCTCATACAGGTCGAACTCATACGCCGCAAGCGCGCCGCGACCGCCCAAGGAGAACCCGACTCTCCCGAACTCAACCGCGCCATCTCCGCCACCATCAACGGCATCAGCGCCGGCCTTCGCAATACCGGCTGATCCCTACCCAAACCACCAGTCACCCTCCCGCTCTGCTACAGTTGCCGCTTAGGGGGATCGACATGGACGCCGCACTGTACAAGAACAAAATCCTCCTCGCTCTCGAACCAGACGTCATCGAGCGTCTCCACCTCAAGCCGCGAAAGCTCCTCGTCGGCAGCGATATCGAAATCCCCGGACGCCCCATCCGCAACCTCATCTTCATCGAAGACGGCATCGGCTCCATGACCACCACCTTCAGCGACAGCTTCCAGGTCGAAGTCGGCATGTTCGGCGTCGAGTCCGTCATGGGCACCGCCGCACTCATCGGCACCCATCGCAGCCTCAACAAGGTCTACATGCAGATGGCGGGCTACGGCTTCTCCTGCACCACCAGCGACGCCATCCGCGAGTTCGCACGCTTCGGACGCTTCCACGACCTCATCCTCCGCAGCGTCCAGGCCCAACTCGTCCAAACCTCCCAGTCCGCTGGCTGTAACGCCCACCACAACATCTCCCAACGCCTCGCCCGCTGGCTACTCCTCTGCGCCGACCGCTCCGAATCCTCCACCCTCCAACTCACCCACGAGTACCTCGCCGATATGCTCGGCTCCAACCGCTCCACCGTCAGCGTCGCCGCGGAAACCCTGAAAAACAAAAACCTCATCAAGTACAGCCGAGGAAAAATCACCATCCTCGACCGCCAAAGCCTGGAACAACACGCCTGCGAGTGTTACCGCGTCGTCCACGACCACCTCGCCAACTACCTCTCCGTCTCCCAGGACTAACCCCACCGGCCCCGGCACCAGCCGACACTCCTGCCTCCAAAATTCAACTTCCCATCCCGCCCTAATTCCACTAAAGTTCATCCATCATGCCATCGGACTCCGCTGCGTTCCACCTCCGCTGCATCCTCGTCCTCGCCTGCGCCAGCCTCATCGCCCCACTCAGCCACGCCCAATCCACCGCAGCCGACATCAAAGCCCGCCTGCACAACAAACCGCTCTACCTGCGCGGCTTCTGGAGCAGCGACAAACTGCACTTCGACGCCGCAGGGAATCTCACCGTCCCCTCCAGACCCGTCTCCTTCACCCTCAGCGGCTTCGAACTCGAGAGCGTCAATCTCAAACCGGACAAACTCACTCTGCAGGGACGACGCGTAGGGCTTGAATTCACCAAGAACCAGCAGAAGCGCGTTGACCTCAATGCAGGGAGTCTGCAGCATCCGGAAGATGAAAAAATTGAGATCGAAGTAGACCCCAGCCCCGACGGAGACTATACCCACGCTCTCGATGCCGTCTTCGTCGATAATCTCGCGGATATCGTTCCTACGCTGCCCTTCTACTGGACACGCTACGCGCACGACAATCTTCTACCCGCAGCCAACACCCCAACTCCAGCACCACCATCACCCGCAGCAACAACTGTTGCGCCCAACCAACAGCCTGCCACCACATCAAACGCTCAAATTAGAAGAATCGGGGGCAGTGTCACCGCACCAAAGCTTCTCCACGCTGTCGAGCCAGACTTCAACAACACCGCACACAATCTTAGATACAGCGGCACAACTCTCCTAAGCCTTCGCGTAGAAACCGACGGAACCGTCAGCCATCTATCCATAGTCCATCCAATAGGACTGGGGCTGGATGAACGCGCCTTGGCCGCAGTACAACACTATGTCTTCTCGCCCGCAAAGGAAAACGGTCAGCCCATCGTCGTCGAACTATACATCGAAGTAAACTTTCAGAATCACTAATTCCCCATCACCACCAACCCTCAATATCCCTGGTCCGCCCGAAACGCCGTCACCTTGTTCTTCACAAACGTCACTGCCATCGGCTTGCCCAGGTTCGCAAACACCACCATCCGGTTGCCATAGTCCTTACTCGTACTCTTGCTCACCTGCCCCAGCGACAACTGCACCATCCGCTCGTTCATCCCCAGAATCACCTCATGCGCATCCACCGCCTTCCACACCTCCGGCCCCCAGTGCTTGTACAGCACATGCGGATCGTCATAGAAGAAAATCTCATCCGTATAAAACGTGTACTGACCGTCCTGCCGATACCCCACCGGCACCGCATACACCTTCGCCGCATCCGTCGAACCCGGTAGCGTAAACAACAGCGAAACCTGCCGGTCGCCGCCCGGTATCCGGAACGTCGCTGTCTTCGGAGCCACCTGCTCCACCGCCCCCTTCACCTTCAACTCCTGCGCTCCCAGCAGCGTCCCCGCTGGCTTCGCATACTGCACCGTCTTCCCCACCACCGGGTAGTACTCCAACTGACCACCCGCAGAAACCCACACCGTCGTCCCAAACAGATCCTTCATGTCCGCCATCGACGAAGGCCGCTTCTGCTTCAAAAACACCAGGTCATCATCCGCAATCACCTCCCGCGCCGGAGCCTTCACTGTCACAGGAGCATTGCGCTCATGCCGCAGCCACAGCAACTCCCCACCCACCGCCAATACCAGCACCAGGCTCGCTCCTGCAATCGCCTTCGTCCCCTTCTCCATCACACCCTCCCCTTGTGTTTCAAGTCCTCTACACCCTAAACCCAACCGCCTGCATCCTGCACCTCAATCCACTGGCTCCGCCTCACTCAACGCCGTATCCGCCACCATCAACGCATCCGCCGTCAGCGCATCGGCCCGCCGCAACTGCGGAAATAGCCCCGCCGCCGACGCCGTCACCACCAGCGACCCGATGCCTCCCACCAC
>DAICZO010000426.1 GCA_027311125.1 Acidobacteriaceae bacterium | reverse complement strand
CCCACCACCTAACACCCCAACCGCCACTTCCCCCCAAACGCAAAGCCCGTCATGCTACGCCAATAACCGCCGCCTGTTCACCGTTGGACGCAAATAACTGCCCCTTCGAACACTGCGGGCAGGAAAATATCTCATCTCCGTAACCCCGCAATCGGACAGGTCTCCGCAAAAAAAAGAAGTCGCAGGTCGTCCCACGGCATACCTACTCAAGTCCGCAACCTAAAGCTCCCAACTCAAACCACCGCCGCAGCATACCTCCCCAGCACCTTCACCATCCGACAATGGGCTCGCAGCGAACCAGTCACCAACTCAGCTTCCCCAAGATCACGAAACCGGATATCAACATAAAAGACATACTCCCACGGACTCCCCGGTACTGGCCGCGACTCAATCTTCGTTAGATCAATCCCCGCCCGTGCCAGCAACTCCAACGCCGCCACCAGCGTCCCTGCGCGATGTTCAATCGCAAACGCGATGGACATCTTATTCACCAAACCCTGTTGTAACTTGCCACCCGGCCGCTCACGGCGAATCAGGTGGAAACGGGTGTAATTCTCCGCATGGTCTTCAATCCCTGCCACCAGCACCTCGGCACCATATTGCTCGGCAGCCAGCATGGGAGCCACCCCTGCTACATCCCGCAATCCAAGATGCATCAGGTGTTTCACACTGCCCGCCGTATCGTAAAACGGCATCACTGCAAACTCTGGATGGCTCCCCAAAAACCGTCGGCACTGGGACAGTGCAACCGGATGCGAGATTACCTGTCGTATCGCTTCCAGCTTCACCCCCGGCATCGCAATCAGATTGTGCCGTATCCGCAGAAGGCTTTCCCGCTCTATCCGCACTGGCTGCTCCAGCAGCAGATCATAGTGTTCCGCCACGGAACCGTGAAGACTGTTTTCAATTGGTAGCACGGCACCATCCACCACGCCCGCCACAACCTTCTCCATCACCTCAGCAGACACATTACAGGCCACAATCTCCACTGGCTCAGGCGCATCGCACAACATCGCCTGAGCAGCCATATGACTGTTCGAACCAATCTCACCTTGGATAGCTATCTTCAATGTAGTCACCCCTCTCCTTCAAAGTCTAAGGCCACTGGCAACCTCTCCCACCACGAATGCACCTTATTACAAGATTGTGCAGGTCACTATTGCACTTGGAGCTAGTACTTCAGGCAGCGGCACTCTCAGGAGTTACAACATGCTTTGGACCATATTCGTTGTTTTGCTCATTCTATGGCTCCTTGGATTCGTAGGATTCCATGTACTCGGCGCCTATATACACATACTGCTCATCATCGCAGTGGTCGTTCTAATAATTCAACTCATTCAGGGCAGGCGAGTCCTCTAGACCGGTCAGGCACTTCAGCGCGTACACCGCTGGTTGCCAGCGTTGATCAACGTCATCAGCAGCACCGTTACCCCACATAATCTTGGAGATAATTCAGATGAACACAAACACAGTTGCAGGCAAAATCGATCAAATTGCAGGGAAGATCAAACAAACCGTAGGTGAGGCCGTAGGCAACGAATCCCTCGCCAACCGCGGAGCAGCCGAACAGGTTAAAGGTCACTTCAACGAGGCCTGGGGCGACGTCAAGGAAACAGCAAGCGATCTCCACCAACAGGCACACACCCAGACTCAAGCCAAACTGCACTCAAACTCCGAAGAACTGAAATCAGAATCCCATGACACCACGCACGACCTGCGCGAAAAAATTACTTCAACCGCGCAGAACGTCAAGGAAAACATCACCACCAAACTCGACGAACTCAAACACAAGCACAACGCCTAACAGCCATCGTTCGTCTGCTATCGACACATCAAAAGGCCCACTCTCGTGTGGGCCTTTTTTAGTGTCTCCACAACACATCCGCCGCAACAAAACAAAAAAACAGTACCGAAATGATTCCATTCAGCGTAAAAAACGCCGCATTCATCCGCCGCATATCCTGAGGACTCACGATCAGGTGCTCATACAGCAGCAACCCTGCCACTACGACCACACCAACGCTCGCCAGCTTCCCCAAGCCAAATAGGACGATTAGCCACACGAGCAGCAACAGCATCCCCATATGCATTCCGCGTGCAATCCAGAATGCGCCCTCCACTCCAAACGCCTGCGGTACGCTATTCAATCCCACCTTACGATCATGCTCAAAGTCCTGACAAGCATACAAAACATCAAACCCACCAACCCATAGCAACACCGCAGCGGTCAGCACCACAATTCTCGCATCCAGCGATCCACGCACTGCGATCCACGCCGCCGCTGGCGCAATTCCCAGCGCCAGCCCCAGCACAACATGCGACCACCGAGTCAACCGTTTCATGTAGCTGTAGGCCAGCACCACCACCAGTGCCACGGGAGCCAGTTCCAGCGTCAACTGGTTCAGCATGCCCGCAGCAGCCAGAAACACCGCTGCCATCACCACCACAAAGCCGCCAACAAAGCCACTCTGCAACTGTCCCGCCGGCAGTGCACGCAGCGCCGTCCGCGGATTGGCAGCATCCAGCTTCGCATCCACCAGGCGGTTGAACGCCATCGCCGCCGATCGTGCCGAAACCATGCACACAACAATCCAGCCCAATACACTCCACCGCGGCCACCCACCCGCCGCCAGTACCGCACCCGTAAGCGCAAACGGCAACGCAAAGATCGAGTGCTCCCACTTAATCATCTCCAGCGTCGCAACCGTACTCGTCCACCAATTCTTCATCTCTTCATCGTAAAAGAATCAGGGCGGCACCGGAGTCCGGTGCCGCCCTGAAACTGCAAAACCAAACCTATTTCTCCGCAGGACTACCAGCCACCTGCAGATTATTAATTACCTTGAACACCCCGGGAACACCGTTCGCCCGAATATTCGCCACATCTTTATCTCCCTGGTTATCCACTACGCCCGAAAGCGTCACATTCCCGTTCACCACTGTTATCCGTATCGGCTTCGCGGGATCGATCGCATATTTGTTCAACTGCGGCGCCCCGTAAATAGCACGGGCCTCTGCTAACCGGATTCGATCATCCATCGGCGAAGTCGGTGCAACTTCGATGTTGTCCACTACATCCTTCACTCCAGGATAATTCGCCACCAGACTCAGCGCAGAGTCCTTATCCATCGGCCCATACGCCACACCGCCCAACGTTACCGCACCATTCTGCACACTGATCGTAAGCGCATTGAAGGCCGTGGTCCCATAGCCTACCCGGTAATATGCCAGCTTCTCCGCCAGTTTGTCTCGCAGAGTCACATCCTCAACGACTGGTCCGCCAACTTCAATCATGTTCTCGACGCCCTTGACCCCCCGCCGATGATGCGCGCGCTTGTCGGCATCTTCCTTGTCGGCATACAGCGGAACAGTACCGGTCAGCTTCACTACTCCATCCTGCACCGCTACTTTCACATCTTTGTACCGCTTATTGTCCAGTGCTTTCATTACATCGGTCTGGATCGGCGCATCGCTCGCACTGGCAGTTCCTGCACTCGTCGCCTGAGCATGCGCGCTCAAAGGCGCAGCTAAAAAGATCAATACAGCCAACACCCACATAGACATAACGTTCTTCGTTCGGACGTTCATTGGACGACTCCTTTTTAGTCAAAAACTCTCAACGACCACAGCCTGTCCCGTTACTACCAATATCTGTCAAATACGATGCACAAAACCACCTGTAAGGCAACCTAACGATATCGCCGTCTCAACTTATAAACAATGCTGAAAACACCCGTCTCATCGCGTGTCGCCACAATGGACATGTTTCGATTCAAGTCATACTGCAATTGGATCAACTGCTGCGCCGACTGGTTCACATTCGTTGCATAGGTCGCTGTCAATTGCCGTGAAATCTGTTGCTGCACCGTAATTCGAGCCGCCGAATTTCCCAACGTCCCCACGAACGCCGGATCGATCTTCACGCTTCCCACCCCAAACAGTTTCTCAACTCGGTTGCTCACCGTCGCATTCAAAGCGCCACCCAGGAGCGAACTCGTCGTCGGATCAGCCCCACCCTGCATCTGCTGCTCCTGATACAACTGTGCCTCCTCCTGCGTCCTTCCGAGTGCCAGCAAGGCAAACACATCCGCCTCGCTCAACGGCGGCTCAGATCGGTAGGTCGGCTTCAGGCTCGTTGCAGTCCCGTGCAGGCCAATCGTAATGTCATAGTTCTCCACCCGCGCCGTCGCATCCAGATCGATCACTGGATCAATCCTCACTGGGTTCGTGAAGTAAACGTCACCACGTTGTAACTGGTACTTTGTACCGGCAAAGGTAGCGCTCCCATCCGTAATCTGAATGCGTCCCAACACCGTTGGCTCTGCTACCGTTCCCCGCAGCGTCAGATCCACCGTTCCCGCCAGCTTCGCATACGAGTTCTGGAAGTCCAACTGCGGCGCACTCGTCACCCGCACATCCAGTCGAATCTTGTTTGTCGGCGCATTCGGATCACTCGGCGCACTCACCCCGCCCCCTCCAGCGAACGCGGCAAAATCTACATTTTGCCCGACCCCAAACCGCGTAATAAGCACGTTACCGCTCAACATCGCACCCTGTATCCCACCTTGCAGCTTAAGGTGCGCATTTGCCGTTGCACTGATCCCATACAGACGTACCCGAACTACATCTCCGCTCGCCGTCAGATCCGCATACAAGCCATTCCGAAACCGCAGTGACCCGCCAATATTCAACTGGCCACCACCAGTCATCGCCGTCAAACTCTCGACCTGCAGCCGGTCTTCATTGAAGACCAGCGTCCCATTCATATCGCTCAACCCATTGGGGACACCGTCGATCGACGCATTCACCTTGTCGAATTTCACTCGCCCTGTCAGTGCGGGGTTCAACACCTGCCCACCCGCCGCTACAGTAAACTCCACCTTGCCGCTCGAAACAATATCCGGATCAAACGTATGCAGCAGCGCCATACTCACGCTGCCCTTCGCTTTTACGTCTAGTTTGCCGCCCTTCGCATCGGTCGAACCAAAAATCTGCCCTTTCCCACCCGCCGTCATGTCCGTGTCCGGCCCCGTAATATGCAGCGTTTCCAGACGCACAATACCGCCCTGTAGACTCATCCGCATCGGCTCTACAGTCTTCAACTCAATTCCCTGTAGTTTCACATCTACATTGTCCACCACCGCCTGCCCCGTCAATGCCTTCGGAGTCCGTAGTGGCCCAGACACCGTCACTACTCCACCGATCGACGACTGCATCACGACTCGCCCAGGAGCATAGATCGCCAGTGGGCGATTTACATCCAAGCCCGCAAACGTCAGCTTCGCCTGCGTTGCGTAATCAGCTCCCAACTCTGTTTGCCCAGCAATCTGCGCCGTCGCACCCAGCACATTCGCGTTTGCGGCAAAGCTCAGTACCTTGCCTTCGCTATGGACGTTTGCCGCCACCTCACCTACCGCCTGGCCATTCAACACCACGTTCTTCAACGTCGCGTAGGCCTTCATACCCGGTTGCGTCAGCGTCCCATTGGCATCGGCCACCACGCTCAACTGGCCATCCACATTCGACTTACTTTGCTGTACCACCTGTAGCCTCGACAACATCAGGTTGTTCACCTCCGCATGTCCATGCAGACGCTCCGTACCCATGTCGAACCCGGCGCTGCCCTTCACGGTGACCCCCGCCAACTGCACAACCATCTGGCTCGCCTCAATATCCTTTCCCTGCACGGTCAGGTTCGCCGTTGCCGAATCGAATGGCTCGCCATAGGCCAACCCCTTCCGCAACGTCACCCGTCCATCACCCAACATGCTCGCGAACGTCCCTTGGATCTGCCCATCCGCATCCAACGTACCAGTAACCGGAGCAACTCCCACCTGTCCCGCAATCTGCAACACATCCTGTACCTGCGCCTCGGCCACTTGCACCTTCGCATCGACACTCGTTAGCTCGTCCCAAACATACGTCGCAACGCCTCGGCCCGACACAACTTTGTGCGGACGCGTATCACCCGTCACATGCACCACTGCCGTACCCTGTCGGATCGTCGACGCAGCCAACATCACCCCGCCATTGGGAGAGTACTCGCCATCTGCGTCTACCGTATCCATCAGCACGCTCGCAGTCGGACTCAACTGCGCCTCCACGGCACTCCCCTGCAGGTGTCCCTTCACATCCAGGTTCGCAACTACCCCCCGCGCGGTCCCGTTGAACTGCATCGCACCGTGCAGCACCAGTGGAATTGCCGCACGCCCTTTCTTCCCAAACCCCTCCAGATCCAGCGTCGTTAGCAACTGGTTAAACTCATCGAGATCCCGCACCGTCAAATCCACCCGCAGATCCGTCAGCCGATCACCCAGATTCACCCCCAGCAGACCACTGGCCTCCATATTCGCCTGCGGAGTCTGCAACGCAATACTCTGAATCTGCACCACCTCCGCCTTCCCCGTGTAATGTGCCACCGCCGTGCCCGTCACCGGAACATCGGACAATGCCCCTTTGCGCTTCACTCCGGTCGGTGTCAGCTTCAACTCCCCATCTGCCTCGACCGTATCTGCTATGTCCTTCTCCGGCCCGCCCCACTGCACCTTAACCGACCCACTCAGCGCCGTGTCGAACCCCAGATCTCCATAATGCTCAGCCGTTACATCCATAATCGTTCGCAAAGGCAGCTTACTCACCGTTGCATCCAGATAAGCCCGCGACCAACTCCCTTGCACTACACCGCTCGTAGCCGAAACCTTCACCTCAGCCTTCCCAGCCGCTGTGTTCCCGCCAGCGACTTGGGACGCATTGCCAAGCCAGTTCACAATCCGCAGCGTTCCCTCTGCACTGCCTCCGCTAGCAACAGAACCTGTCATCTCCGTCAGCAGTATCTCCTCGGGAGTCACATGCAGCCGGGCCCCACCGTTGACATCATGCAGTTGCACATAGATGTTCCGGTACGCCGCACCTCGCACCTTCGCTGTGCCCACAAACAGATATCCAGCAAGGCACTCAGGGGCGGCAGAGGCCGCGTTCGTTCCATGCTTCGTATCGTTCGCACCCACACCACGCTTCCAGAACCTGCTCTGCTTCGGCGCTGCCACCGGTTTTGTGACACAGTTGTGGCCATCCACCTCCAACTCCACCGAGCCGGCATTCAATCCCTCCACTCCGCTCAGCACCGACACCTGGGTCAACTCCAGCGAACCCTCCGCCCGTATCTTCCACTCCGGCTTTGCAAAATGCATCAGGCTTCCCGCTGCCTTTAGCTCCGAAGACTTGCCACTACGAAAATCAAGCTGCTTCAACTCCACCACATCTCGCCCTAACTCGGCAGAAGCCTGTAACTCGGACTGCGCCTCTGGGCCACCCGCCAGTTTCGTTCGCAGATCCTTCAAATCCACCGTTATTCCATACCGATCCGCCCCCGGCAGATAGTGCACCTCCGCGTTCAACCCACGTGCAGCCAGTTCAAAGGGCGTGGACTTCTCATTCACCAAGGCCACGCCATGAGCCACCTCCACCGTCTCTGCCCGCAAGTCCAGTAGCGTGTCCGTCACCGGCACCGTGCTACTACGCGGACGCTTAGGCACAGGTTGATTCGTCTTGCCATCCGCGTCCACAATCAGATGAATCAGCGGCCGGTCCACCCTCAGGTAATTCAACGCCACATGTGATCCCAGTCCACTGCCCGCAGTGTGGACAAAATAGTTGAAGATCTTTACCCGTACTTCAATCCGCTCCGCAGACAGATACGGAGCCTCCCCTGGCCCCTCCAAACCATGGATCACCAAACGATCCGCCACCACCGTCAAATGCCGCAGGTGGAACGTGATCGCACCCAACTCGACGCGACCACCCGTTGCGTCTTCGAGCACCCGTACAAACTCGACCTTAACCCTTCGCTGAAAATCGGCCGTCGAGGTGTACCAGGAAAAACCAGCCGTCACGACCAGCAAAATTACTGCCAGCCCTAGCGACAACCACGCTACCAGTTGGCCGACACTCAACTTCGCGGTGCTGCCCGGCGTGACCTCGTCCTTATGTAGGTTGCCCTGTTCGCTCACGGCGCCACCTCGCCCGGCTGCATCATCCGTACTGTGCCCTGCGCACGCAACGTCTTCAACCAATCTCCCAACAGGTTGCCCACCTGCTGCTGCAACAAAATCTCCTGGATTCGGTCGGCAATCGTACTCAGCTTCGGAGCTACGCTCTTCTGCCGCGCATACTCCGGCAACAGAGTCTTGTCGTAGTACTCCTTTACCTCATCATCCGATATGTGGATGCCGGCTCGAAAACGGATCTCAATAAAGCGCAGCACCTCCATCCGTTCCCGCCACCGCCGCATCAACTCGTCCATCGTAAAACCCTGATCCGTCACAAACTTCATCCAACCAGCCGTAGTCTCACAGTGGTACTGCTTACAAGCAGGAATATCCTTGCGCAGCGTTGTAATTTGCGCCTCCACCGCCGCATCCGTAATCTCCTCGCCCGGCTGCAACCTGGCCTGCTGCAGAATCAGTGCCCGGTCCACCAACCGATCAATCGCCCGCTCGCGCGAAAAACTTTGACTCGAATCCTGAAACGGTTGAAACGCCTTCATCCGGCGCTCTTCATCCACATCGCTCTCCAGAATCACTTCGCCGTTCACCACCGCCACCAGACGATCCAACTCCACTCCAGGCAGTGTGCTGGCTGTTTGACTCGTCGCTGCGGTAGCTGCAACCGGCTGCGCCATTCCACCTCCCGCGCACAGAGTTGCCAGCATCAGAAACACCATCGACATGTACCGGTGACTGACCACTAGAAGCTCTCCCCAATACTGAAGAAAAAGTTGAAGTGTCCAGCCTGCCCCACGTGTGGCGAGCTGTTATTGAAGTCGTAGATCACCGGATAGATCGGAGGATTGAGATTGTAACTAAAGTCGAGACGTATTGGTCCCACCGGCGTCTTGTACCGCGCACCCGCGCCCACAGCATGAGAAAAATAATTGAAATTGCAGGTCCCAATCGATCCGGAAACATCGTTACAAGTTTGCTTATCCGGCTGCTGAAAGCGCGCAAAACTGGGAAACATCGAGGACACGTTCTGAAATACATTCCCCATGTCGTGAAATAAAACAAAGTTCACACTGGATCCCACATAGGGCAACGTCGGTGCAGGCATCCGCAACTCGAATGAGTTCACGAACGCAGCAGTTCCACCCACCGGATATCCCGTCTGCAAGTCCCGTGGACCAGCCCCATTGATCCCGAATCCGCGATGCGACGTCGCACCTCCCGCATACAAACGCTCCGGCAGCGGCACCGCTATGCAACTCGGATTGGTCGTCAGCAGCACTCCCAGGCACTCCGTATTCCCTACGTTCGGATTCGTCCCGAACGCGCGCTCAAATCCAATTCGCGTATTCCGGGCAAACACATACTTCTCTTTGCCAAACTCGTAATAAGTGGAATTCGTCACATCCGTCCGGCTAAAGTCCGTCTGCGACCCAAACTTCGAAGACGCCACAAACGCCTGCACCGACGTATACGAACCCTTCACCGCATCCAGTGGCCCCGGCTGTCGAGTATCGTGAAACCATGTAAGCCCGGGCCCACCCACACGTACCGGCTGCGACAACAGCGGAATCAGATTCGCGGACACCTGCAAGCTATTCGGGTCCACCTTCACTCGCCGATACTCAAAGTCATAGATAAACGTGTCCGTCAGCCGAAACTTCTGGGTCATCCGAATATCAAACTGCGCCGTCGAGGAAGCAAAGGTCGTAATGTTCTGCACATTGGTGTACCCACCCGAAACCGTCCCCGAAAGCTTTTTACTGTTCCACAAACGCGCATCCTGAAAACTCAGCGTGGCGACCTTTTCGAGCAATCCATACGTCGTGTGTAGCGTCAGTGAGTTCTCTGAACCACGCAGATTGATCCGTCCAATATCTAGCGATACCCGCGGACTCACGCCCGCCTTACCTTCCTGAGAATACTGCGCAGTAGGTGGCAACCCTAGCTGTATCCTCGAAGCCTCTGAGATCGTGCCCGTCTGCGGTGTACCCGTCTGCGCCTCCAGCCCGAAACCATAGGTCACATCCCACCGCTTCGCCTCCGTTACTTGCAGCACCACGTTCTTGCGCGGAGCATCCCCCGCCGGATTCTGTACCGCCGCCACCACCTCATTGAATAGCGCCAAGTTATAAAGATTCCGCTGCGTCTCCAGCAACGCACTCTGGTCCAACGGATCACCCGGATGCACCAGTACCTGACTCTGCACCAGCTTCGGCCGCGTGTGTTCAATCCCTGACAGCAATACCCTGTTCACAAACACCTGCTGACCTTCCGTTACCCGCAGCGATACATCCGTCTTGTCGACATCACCGCTCGCCTGGTTCTGCTTGATCTCGACCCGCGCCTGATCAAAGCCATGACTTACGTAGTAAGCCAGCACCGCATCCCGGTCACCTGCCAGCGTTATCAGCGAGAAAGGCTGCCCGGGCTGTGCGTTCAGCAGCACCCGCACATCCTGCATTCGACTCGCATCCACGCCCGTCAGCTCCACACTCCCAAACTTCTGTTGCGGACCCTCCTCAACCCGGTAGGTCACATGGATCTGCGCCAGCTTCAGATTTTTTCCGTTAGGACCCTCATCGGTGTCGTCCACCACAGGCGTCACCTTCACCTGGTCAAACCCGTTCGTACGATACAACCCGGCAATCGACGCCACATCCGCCGCCACCAGTGACTGGCTGTACCGCCCGCTCCGCTGGTACGCATCCGCCTTCTGCACCTTCAACCGCTCGCGCAGCAGATCATTCGAAAAATACTTGTTCCCTTCCAGCGCCACCGCCACCACCTTGTGCTTCACCCCCCGCACCACCGCATATACCACTCGCTCTGACGGCGTACCTGCGCCAATCACCTTCACGTCTACCGTAGCGTCAAAGTACCCCTGCTGCTCTAGATAATCCCGAACGTTGTACACGCCTTCATTCAACAAATCGTTGTCGATGGTGCCCTCTTCAAAGATCGGCAACAAGCTGTGCAGCTTGCCCTTCGACAACTTCACACCCTCTATCAGTACCTGCACCTTAGGGCCTTGGTTCGCGTGGAAGGTGTAATCCACCTGCTTGCGTGCCGCATCGTATGTCTGCTGCTGCAGCGTCACCGTCGCCTCCAGACGGTCTTTCTTCTGATACTGCGAACGCAATCGCGTCAACGCATTGCTCGTCGTGTCATGCGACACCTTACTCCCTGTCTTCAACTTGCCCTTTTTGCGAAACTCTTCCTCCGTCAGACCCGTATCGTTTCCTTCCACCGCCACCTTGCCTACACGCGCCTGCGGACCAACCACCACATGATAGGTCGCATTCACTTGGTTCCCCACAGTATCCAGTACCGACTTCACCGCGACCGTAGGTTGGTAGTATCCGTTCTGTCGCAGCGTCTCCCGAATCCCTTCCACCCCTGCTTCCACGGCCCCCTGCGTGAGAGCAGTGCCAGGGTCCAATTTCGTCGCATACTCCAGTTGCGAAGACAACCGATCACTCTTCACCCCCTCAATCACCACTCGCCCCACGTAGTAACGCGGCACACCCACAAACACCAGCGTCACCCCATCGCCTGTGCGTATCCCTCGCACCGCAATATCCCGATACCTTCCACTGGCAAACAGTCGCCGCGTACTCTCCCGCACTAAGTGAGGGTCCAAGGGCTGCCCAGCCTTCTGGGCCAACTCCAGGGGGAGCGTATCTGTCCCATCAAAAGTCACACCATCAAACTCAATCTTCTCCACCCTCAGCCCACTCCACTGCCAGACCGAGACACCCGTACCATCCTTCGTTTCACGCTCCGGAGCCGCAGCCGTCTGAACTTTCAACGCTGTAGCGGTTCCCTCCAGTTGCAACTCACTCGAACCGCCCACCCCCAGACTCCGCCAATCCGTTCCTACCGAGCCCTGCGCCTTTGCGGTCAATGTCAATAGCAGGGTCAGCAGCGCCGTCGACGCCGCCAGCAGCATACCGCCGCAGGCCATCGCGGCCATTCCACTGCGCCTATCGCCAATTCGTCGCAACGTGCTCCGCAATCTCCCTACCTGCGCTGGCAAAACAGCCCACACATCGTTCGCTTCGTAGATAACCTCTTCTTCCAGAAGCTCTCCAGGCTCCGCCCATCCGCCACTCCGTTCGCTTCCAGCCACGTGTTCAAGCGCATCAAGCCCTGCACGGTAGGATGCCTCTTCTCCGCCCGGCGTCATCCAACCAACCCGCATTCGCTACCATTCCCTATACTACGAAGTAGCAGCGACTTTTTACCGCACAAACTCGGAAATCTCGCCGCAGGAACTCCTTATGCCCCTGTCCCCGCTCCCGGAATCACCCCTGCCCATCTCGTCCGCCATCTCGCCAGAAGACCGCTACTCCCGCCAAATTCTCTTCCCCGGCATCGGCATCACCGGCCAACAAGCCCTTGCAGCCGCCCACGTAGCCATCATCGGCTGCGGAGCCACCGGAGCCGCATCCGCCTCCCTCCTCGCCCGCGCTGGCGTTGGCACCCTCACTCTCATCGATCGTGACTTCGTTGAGCCCTCCAACCTCCAGCGACAGGTCTTGTTTGACGAGGCAGACGCCCTTCAGTCCCTACCCAAAGCCGAAGC
>DAICZO010000423.1 GCA_027311125.1 Acidobacteriaceae bacterium | reverse complement strand
GTTGTGAGTGCTACTTTGGGGTCAGGAAGTGCATCCATCCAGTAAGCGGAGCGGTAGGTGGCGGGTGTGGCTGGCAAAGATGGGTGGGATGAACAGGTTGTTAGGGGAGTGAATCAAGGGAGAGAATCAAATGATGCGAGTTGCGATTCAGTTGGTGGCGGTATGTGGGCTGTTTGGTGCAGGGGCAAGCTTGGCGCAGGTGGCGGCGAGTCCTGCGAGTGCGGGGGCTGCGACGCCCGCGGCACCAGCGATGAAGCGTGCTTCGGTGGTGCTGCAGCCGGGGCTGGATGGGGTTCGGGCTGCGCTGCGCGAGGTTCGGGTGGAGAAGTGGAAGACCTCGGGCGCGGTGCGGGAGGAGATGGACGGAGATGTGGGGTCGATCCAGCGCGATCTGGACGGGACGTTACCGGGATTGTTGAGTGTGGCGGATTCGGCACCGGATTCGGTGGGGAAGGTGCTGCCGGCGTATCGCAATGTCGAGGCGTTGTATGACGTGCTGTTGCGGGTGGCGAGCGTGGCGCGGCTAGCTGCACCGCAGGCGCAGAGTGCGGCGCTGGATGGAGCGATGGCAGATCTGGATAGCGGTCGGCGGATGCTGGGAGACCAGTTGCAGAGTTCGGCGGTGGCGGTGGAGAAGCAGGTGGTGGACCTGCAGACGGCGTTGAAGGCGGTTCCGGCACCTGCGCCGGTGCCTACTCGTACGGTGACGAAGAAGAAGGTCAAGCCGTGAGTGTAGGCTGCGAGGGCGGCTAGGCCTTTGCCATCCAGGCGAGAGTCTGGGCGAGGTAGGCCTTGGTGTCTTTGCGGGAGACGATGGCGTCGAGGAAGCCATGTTCGAGGAGGAACTCGGAGCGCTGGAAGCCCTCGTGGAGCTTTTGGCGGATGGTCTGCTCAATGACGCGGGGGCCTGCGAAGCCGATGAGCGCTCCGGGTTCTGCGATGTTGAGGTCACCGAGCATGGCGAAGCTGGCGGTGACGCCACCGGTGGTGGGGTCGGTCATGATGGAGATGTAGGGGATTTTGGCGTCGTCGAGGCGGGCGAGACCGGCGGAGATCTTGGCCAGTTGCATGAGCGAGGCGATGCCTTCCATCATGCGTGCGCCACCGGAGGCGGAGATGATGATGAGCGGGTGGCGGGTGGCGAGGGAGCGGTCGACGGCCCGGGCGATGGTTTCGCCGACGACGGCGCCCATGCTGCCGCCGATGAAACCATACTCCATGACGGAGAGGACGACGGGGTGGGGGCCGATGGTGCCGACGGCGTTGATGATGGCATCGTTGAGGCCGGTCTTGCGCTGGGCTTCGGCGAGACGTTTTTTGTAGGGCTTGAGGTCGGTGAACTCGAGGGGATCGGTGGAGCGGAGTTCGAGATCGACGAGTTGGTAGCCGGGTTCGAGGAGGTTGTCGATCCGGCTGCGGGCGTCGATGCGATAGTGATATCCGCAGCGGGGGCAGACTTCGAGATTGGCTGCGATCTCGGCCTTGAAGACGATCTGTTTGCAGGAGGGGCAGCGGACCCAGAGGCCTTCGGTACGGACTGTCTTCCGCTCGTCGTTGACGATCTCGTTGTCTTCTCGTTTGAACCAGCTCATGAGTGTTGAGGCCTTCCGGGATACCTCGATCATTGTATCGAAGAGGACCGGGCGTGGCAGCCTGGAGGCGATGAAGTGGTGGGCGATAAGGGTAGGCAGGAGCGGTGCACACTTTGTGAGGCGTTGGCGGCGGCGATGCGGCAGGGAGCCCTGGCAAGGGGCAACATTGCAGGGGACTTACGGATTGCGGTGCAATTTGACAGCACAGGCAACGAATATGGCATCCAAAGAAAGCATGAGCCAACACGAGATTCCCTGGAAAAGGGACGAAACATTTGAGGTCTACGTCAGGAAGTTTCGGTCGATCTTCGACATGCATGCGGTGTCGTTTGGATCGCGGGATCGTCTGGGCGAGTTTGTGCAACAACTGCGAGAGAATCGACACTTTGCGATGGACTTCTGGGCGCTGGTGGGGGCGCTGAGCCGTCGTGAGGGTGGGCCGCTGGCTGATGACGCGATGTTGGCGTTGGTGGTGGAGAGTGTCGCAGGCTGCGAGGTGAC
>DAICZO010000422.1 GCA_027311125.1 Acidobacteriaceae bacterium | reverse complement strand
TGAGATAACAGCCGTGCAAGCGCAAGTGGCGCAGAAGAGATGCGCGCTTCACTGGATAGTAACCGTCTACCGAATGGCGTCGGCAGGCGCGCCACGCAGACCGTCTTCGCGGCGGTCTTCGAGAATCAACTGGTTCGCGGCGCCGAGGTTCTCCCGACACACTTCCACGGTGCGCCCTTGCCTGTTGACGCCAGGAATCTCCGGCGACCAGGCAACAAACCAATCGCCATCGCGTTCAATTACGGCAGTGAACTTATTCCGCATGGAATGAGTATCGTCCAGCAATAAAAGCCGTGAACAGGAGGGAGGGTGGACCAGATACGCTCCACCCGTCCTTTTCACCCAGGGCAGTGGCCTGTTTACTTTGCCGCCAGTTGCCGCAGCACATACTGCAGAATGCCGCCGTGTTCGAAGTATTCGACCTCCTGCGGCGTGTCGATGCGCACCTTGGCGCTGAAGTGCTTCACCTTGCCATCGCCTGCGGTGGCCTTCACAGCCAGTACGCGGCCGTTGGCGAACTTCGCCTTCAGCAGCGCCGTCAGGCCGGGGAAGTCGTAGACCTCCTCGCCGGTGAGGCCGAGCGACTCGACGGTCTGGCCTTCCTCGAATTGCAGAGGCAGAATGCCCATGCCTACGAGATTGGACCGGTGAATGCGCTCGAAACTCTCTGCGATGACCGCGCGCACGCCCAGCAGCTTCGGTCCCTTGGCCGCCCAGTCGCGCGACGAACCGGAACCGTACTCCTTGCCGGCAAGAATCACCAGAGGAACGTTGCGCTCGGCGTACTTCACGCTGGCGTCGAAGATGGACATTCCTTCGCCTTCAGGCAGCAGGCGCGTCACGCCACCTTCAGTGCCCGGAGCCAGCTTGTTGCGCAGGCGCACGTTGGCAAACGTTCCGCGGACCATAACCTCGTGATTGCCGCGACGCGACCCGTAGCTGTTGAAGTCTGCCGTCTTTACGCCATGCTCGGCGAGATACCTGCCCGCAGGCCCATTCGCCTTGATGTTGCCCGCCGGAGAGATGTGATCCGTGGTGACGGAATCGCCCAGCACCGCCAGCACGCGTGCGCCGGCAATATCGGTCACGGGCGCCGGTGTCTTCGTCATGCCGTCGAAGTACGGCGCCTTGCGGATGTAAGTCGAGTCCGGCTCCCACTGGTATACATCGCCCGTGGGGAAGCTCAAGCCCTGCCAACTGGCGTCGCCCTTCGAGACCGTCGCGTATTCCCTGCGGAAGCCCTCGCTGCTGACGCCCTTTTCGATGGCCGCGGCCACCTCCGCCTGCGTGGGCCAGATGTCCTTGAGATAGACGGGCTGACCGCTCTTATCCGTGCCCAGCGGATCGGTGTCGAAGTTGTGGCCGATCTTGCCGGCCAGCGCATAGGCAACGACCAGCGGCGGGCTCATCAGATAATTCGCGCGCACATCCACGTTCACGCGACCCTCAAAGTTGCGATTGCCGCTGAGCACGCTGACAGCCACTAAACCATGCTCGTCGATACTTTTGGAAACATCAGAGGGCAGCGGGCCGGAGTTGCCGATGCACGTCGTGCATCCGTAACCCACCACGTTGAAACGCAGCTTTTCGAGATACGGCAGCAGGCCGGCCTTCTCGTAATAATCCGTCACCACGCGCGAGCCGGGTGCGAGCGAGGTCTTTACCCACGGCGGCACGGTCAGGCCCTTTTCGACCGCTTTCTTGGCAAGGATTCCGGCGGCCATCATCACGGAGGGATTGGACGTATTGGTGCAGCTCGTAATCGCCGCAATCACCACCGAACCGTGATCGAGATAGGTGTCCGGATCGACGCCGAAGCGCTCCTTGACCGTGGTGGTCAGGTGTACGGGAACCTTCTCTGCGAGACCCGTATC
>DAICZO010000420.1 GCA_027311125.1 Acidobacteriaceae bacterium | reverse complement strand
TCCAGCAACACCGCCAGTCCGCGCGCATGGCACCCATCCACCAACCGCTTCAGCCCATCCGGCCCGCCATACTGCTCGCGCACCGCAAACAGCGACACCCCGTCATACCACCAGCCATACTCCCCAGGAAACTCCGCCACCGGCATCAACTCCACGTGCGTCACCCCCAACCCGCACAGATAATCCAGCCGCTCCAACACTCCATCGAACGTGCCCACCGCGGTAAACGTCCCCACATGCAACTCGTAGATCACCGCATCCCTCAGCGGCGGCGCACTCCATCCCGCGTCGCTCCACTCAAACGCATCCTGGTCGTACTGTCGCGACAAGCCATGCACCCCATGCGGCTGCCACAGCGATCGCGGATCGGGCAGCACCGTCGCATCCTCCTCCACCAGAAATCCGTACTCAGCCGCCTCCCCCACTCCCTCCACAACCGCACGCCACCAGCCACGCTCGTCCGGTCCGCGCATCGCATGCACTGTCTCCCCCACCTGCACCGCAACCCGCGTCACGTCCGGTGCCCACACCTGAAACTCAGCCATCGTTCGCGTCCTTCTCCATATCATCGCGCACCAGCAGCGCCACCGGAAAATCCCGCAACAACTCCGCCATCGAAACCTTCCCGCCTTCGAACGGCAAACCGCATCGGCCTGCGAGCACGTTCCTCCAGCGTCCCTTCGGCAGCGCCAGGGCCGTATTCTCCCACGCGCCCCCCAGCGTCACCGGCATCCGCGGCACTACCGTCACCACCGCACTGCCGCGCAGATACGCAATTGCATGACTCTTCTTCCGGCCCGTCACCTTCAGCGGACGATACGCCGCCTCCGCACCAAACCACTCCGGATGCTCCCGCCGCAACTGCAGCGCATGGCGAATCGTCCACAGCTTCGGCACTCCCTCATCCGCACGAGCCATCACCCCCGCCGCGCACAGGCCGTCCATCTCCAGCAACAACCGCCACCGCTCCGCATAGTCCACCGGCCTCCGATTATCCGGATCAACCAGGCTCAAATCCCACAACTCCGTCCCCTGGTACAGATCCGGAACCCCCGGCGCCGTATGCTTCATCAGCGTCTGTGCCAGCGAGTTGATCCGTCCCGCCTCCACCACCGTCGCCACAAAACGCTCCACCTCGTCCACAAACTCCGCGCTCTGCAGCGTCGCCGCAACAAACCGCTCCAGCGCCGCTTCAAACTCCACGTTGTTCGCCACCCACGTCGTCTGTTGCTTGGCCTCACGCACCGCTTTGCGCATGTACTGCTGTGCCCGCTCCACCGTAATCGGCCACGCCCCAATCAGCGTCTGGTAGTACAGATACTCCGTATTCCGGTCCGGCATCGAGGTGCCATCTTCCGTCGCCGTCCGCAGATCAACGTTCATCCGCGACCACCGGTGCACCGCCGCTCCAAACCGCCCCGGCATCTCGGTCAACACCAGCATCCGCGCCCGCACATCATCGCTCCGCTTGGTGTCATGCGTCGCCAGCGCTGTCATCGAAAGCGGATGCGTCGCCTGCATCTTCATGCAGTACGCGTGGAACTCCTCCACACTCCATCCATCGCCCGCCGGGTCCCCCCCCACCTCGTTCATCGCCGCCAGCCGGTTGTAGCAGTAGAACGCCGTATCCTCCACACCCTTCGCCATCACCGGCCCGGTGAACTGCTGAAACCGCAGCACAAACTCGCTCTCCTGTTTGCCCTGCACCTCCAGCGTCAGCAACTGCCGCATAAAGTCGAACAGGCTCGCATCAATGTCCGAACGCCGCTGCTTCGCGCACTCCGTGGCCTGTGCAATCACCGCGCGGTCTTCGTCCGTAACCTCGTTGCGCGCCGGCACCACATACGTCCGATACACCCGGAAGCAAGCCGCCACCTCACGAATCGCGCGACGTATCTCCGCCCGCGTATGGTCGCGATGATCCCGGTTGCTCTCGCAAATATGCACCAGCACCGACGCCAGCCGATTCACATCGCTCCCCAGCGAATCCTGGCCCACCATCAGCTTCTTCTCATGCGCAATCTCGTCGAAGTTCGTCGGCTGCCCCGTAAAATCCGCATACACCGCCGTCAACTCCCGCAGCCCCTCCGGCCGCGCCAGCACCCCCAGCGCCGCGTTCATAAAGTCATAGCCCGTCGTCCCTTCCATCGGCCAGTTCGAGCGCAGATACTCACCCCGATCCAGAATCTTCTCCCCCACAATCCACGCCTTCGGAGCCCGCTCCCGCAGCCGCGTCAGGTACTCCAGTGGATCGCGCAACCCATCCGGATGATCCACCCGCACCCCATCCAGCACGCCGCGCTCCAGCCAGTCCAGCACCAGCGCATGCGTCTCATCCAACACGTACTCCCGCTCCACCCGCAGCCCCACCAGCGTATTCACATCAAAGAACCGCCGATACCCTAACTGTTGTCCCGCCGTCTTCCAGTACGCCAGGCGGTAGTTTTGCTGATTCAAAAAATCATCCAGCCCATCGATGTTTTTGTTTAGCTCCTCCACCACCTGGTCCAACGCCTCGGCAACCTTCGGCTCTTCCGCGCACAGCCGCTCCAGCATCCCATGCAACACCACCTTGTCCCGATGCCGAGCCAGGATCGTCCGACGATCAATAAACTCCGGCAGCGGCAGCCGCCCAAACGAGTCCGCAGCAAAGCTCAACGCATCCGACTTTGCATACTCCGCAGCACGCGCCAGAATCACCGGCTCCGACAACGGAGACACCGGAAAACTCTGCCCCACGCACTCCACCAGAAAC
>DAICZO010000418.1 GCA_027311125.1 Acidobacteriaceae bacterium | reverse complement strand
GTATGTATCGGATGGTGCAAGCAACAAAGTGCAGGAGCTGCCAGCAGGCGGCGGCCCCGGCAGTGAGGCTGTGCTGCTCAACTTTCCCGGCCTCAGCGCGCCTGCTGGTCTGGCCCTGGATGCCGCCGCAAACCTCTACGTTGCCGACAGCGGCAACAGTCGCGTGCTGATCGACAACCGCAGCCAGGTTGCCGTTGACTTCGGCACTGTTGCCCAGTTTCAGCCTCCAGCTACAGCTCTGCTGACCGCCACCAATGTCGGCACAACAGCTCTGGTCCCCGGCAACCCGTTCGCTCAACTCTCCGGTGCAACTGCAGATTTTTCTGAGACTGACACCTGTGCGGCGAGCAACTTCCCGTCGGGCACCTTGTTTTCCGGCCTGCATTGCACCATCAAGCCAGGCTTCGCCCCACTCGTCAATGGCACCTTGTCGGCAACGGCAGCAGTGCAGGGCGGCAGCGTCCAACTCAACCTCTCAGGCAGCGGCGAAAATCCGTTGGTCAACATCACCATGGCGATCACCTCGCCGAGTTCGGGTCCCGTCTACGGTTCGCCAGCGGTCATCACCCTGACCGCCACACAGCCACACGGCAGCAGCACGCCGACCGGCACCGTCACATTTAGCTACACCGTCAACGGTGCTGCACAGGCACCGCTCACCGTACCGCTTACGGCGAACGGCAGCGGCGGCGCGACGGCCAATCTGACCATCAACGATCTGCTTCACGCCCGCAATTACATCGTCAATGCAACCTACAATGGCGACGGGAGCAGCAGTATTACGCAGGCCACGCCACTGAACTTCACCGTACCCGGGATTCCGATCACGGTCGTGGCAAACTCCGCTGCATACACCTACGGCGGAGCTGTCCCAGCGGTAACAGGAACAGTCACGGGCATTCTGCCTGCGGACCAGTCCAGCATCACCGTTACGTTTACCACGGCTGCGACACCATCGTCGCCGGTAGGGAAGTACCCCATCACGGTGGTGCTTACGGGAGGCAATGCAGCCAACTACACCATCCCGACGGCAGTCACTCCCACCGGAGATCCCGCCGTGGTCACCGAGAATCCCGCCCCGTTGGTCGTCACAGTGCCGAACTTCACAACAGTCTTCGGCCAGCCTGACGTCACCTACAACCCAACCCAGATTGCCGTCGGACTTGTAAACGGCGATCAGCCCCTCTACACCTTCACACCACCAAACTCCAGCAGCGTGCCCGTCGGCAGCTACACCATCGTGCCGACGCTCAGCATTCCCACCACTACGGGCTACGACAAGATCCACAACTACACTCTTACGGTTGTGGATGGAACGCTGTTGGTCAACAAGGCACCGGCTGCGCTGACCGTTGCTTCACCCGCTCCAGCCGTGCTCCAGACTGCGTTGTCCAGCGCGACCATTGCCATCACGGTGGCACAGCCGCAGGCAGGATTCATCGGTACGCCAACAGGGACAGTGACGATTCAGGACGTCTTCACGCCGCTGACGGCCACCGGGCTGGGCACCAGCGTCACTGAGCCAAAGATCGTGCTGAACCTCGTCGCTGGAGCAGCCAGCTACACCCCGACCAACGCAACCCTTGGCACGCATGTCTACACCTTCTTCTATAGTGGCGACTCCAACTTCCTCGCAACCGACACCACCGCTACCCCCACCAATCTGACGGTGGATGTGGCTGACTTCACCATTTCGTCCACCACAACTCCCGTCCAGGTTGCACCAGGCATTACCCCCGGCGGCATCGCCACCGCGCCAAACGAGTTGGCTGCCTTGCCCGAGACCGCACAGGTCTCGATAGCACCTGTGCTCGGTTCCACGCAGGTGGTCAGCCTCGCGTGTGCCGCCCCCGCCAGCTACATTACCTGCACGCTCTCGCCGACCAGCATTACTCTGGACGGCAAAAAGACGCAGGTAAGCATCGTGTCCATATCGGTTCCGGCAACCTTGCCCGTAGACTTCAAAGCCCAGGTTCATCACTCTGGGCACGGAGTCGTGCTGGCCTTCCTGCCGCTATCGCTGGTGCTGCTGCTTCCGCTGTGTGGTCGTCGCCGCAGAGTCCAGATGACGCGTCTACTGGTGCTGCTGCTGGGCGTAGCCATGCTGGTCAACGTCACAGGCTGCGGCGGAAACCTGGTGAAGTTCTTCACCCCGGTTCCAGCAGGCCCAACCCAGGTGAC
>DAICZO010000409.1 GCA_027311125.1 Acidobacteriaceae bacterium | reverse complement strand
GGCACGCTCGTGGCTACGGCCTCTTCGCTGCCAATCCCCTCGGCCAGCACATCTTCGACCCCAAAGCCGCACCCCTCAACTTCACCCTGGATAAAGGCAAGTCCGTGACCTTCCGTTACAGCGTCATCCTGCAGTCCGGCGCAGCCACTCCAGCCCAGATCAACCAGGCCGCAGACACCTTCGCAGCCGAATACAAATAGCTCCAGCCCAGCAATTCTCCAGCCCAGCAATCCATCAAGGAGACTCCGCATCCGGAGTCTCCTTTGGTGTTTAGCAACCACTACCCCGCCGCGTAGCAAGCCGTCACCAACCGTCCCACCTCAGCCAGCATCGCCGCCCGTTTCTCCTCCGGCCCCACACACTCCGTCACATACGCCGCCACCAGCACCGCAGCCCCCTGTGGCGGCCACAGAATCCCGATATCTCCCGCCGTGTTCTCCAGGTTGGAGCCCGTCTTGTCTCCCGCCCGCCAACCCTCCGGCAAGTGCGCCCGCAGCCGTGTCTGGCCGCTCTCGTTGGCAATCATCCACTGCGTCAGTCGCTCCCGCGAGGCCGCCGACAGCACCTTCCCCAGCAGCACCGCACGCAGATTCCCCGCCATCGCTTCCGGCGAAGTCGTATCCCGCGGGTCCCCCGGCCGCGCCTCATTCAGCGAGGTCTCCGTCCGGTCCAGACGCGTCACCGCATCACCGATCGACCGCGCAAACCGCGTAATCCCGTCCGGCCCGCCCAGCGTCTCCAGCATCACGTTCGTAGCCGTATTGTCACTCTGGGTCAAAATCGCTGCGCACAACGCCGCCACGCTCATCGATCCACCCGCATGAACCTCCGTCAGCGGCGAGTGTCCCACCAGCGGCTTCGCCGGAATCGCCACAAACCGATCCAATCGCTCCCGCCCCCCATCCACCCGCTGCAGCACTGCCGCCACCAACAGCATCTTGAACGTACTGCACATCGCAAAACGCTCCCCCACACGGTCCCCACTCCGCTCGCCCGACCCAGTGTCGATCACCGCCACCCCCAGCCGCCCGTGGTTCACCGCCTCCAACTCCGCCAGCGCCGCCGGCAACCTGCCAAACCGCCCGCTCGGCTCCGCAAACAGCAAATTAGGTACGACCACTCGGCCAACAGCAGCCACCGCCCCCAAAGTTAAAAATTATCGTCGTCTCATCATGATGCCCTTCAGACGAACACCCATCGCGCCATCCCCCAAGTCCACAACTTGATTCCCCACACCGCTCCATCGCCACACTTCCGTCTTGCCCCGCCGATCCATACAATCGACAAGCCACACCTGCACTCACTCCCGAACCACCAGAGGAAGCCATCGTGACCATCCCCGGCGATACCCATCAGGACGACGAACTCTCCCGCCTCTACGCCACCTACAGCGACGGCGAACTGCAAACCCTCGCTGCGACCCTGACCGATCTCACCGATGCCGCCCAGTCCGCGCTCAAAGCAGAGTTCGCCCACCGCGGGCTCGCCCTGCCCAACCAGTCCGCTGCCCCCACTCGGCCCGACTCCAGCGCCGACGAGTCAGCCCTGCACACCTTCGCCGCCAACGCCCCGGAATAGTGCGTCTTCGAGTTCACCGATCTGGAAGATGCCTTGCTCGCTCAGAGCGTCCTGCGCTCTGCCGGC
>DAICZO010000045.1 GCA_027311125.1 Acidobacteriaceae bacterium | reverse complement strand
CCGACCCAGCACCGCCTCATACACCACCGCGCTCTGCGCAAAATAAGCCACCTCCGCCGGCCCGCCGATATACGCCGCCGTCGGCAAAATCGTGTCCTGAAACACCGGCCGCAACAACGCATTCGGGCTGATCCGCTCCGGCGCACTCGCCAGAATCTCCAGTAGCTCCGCCGTCGTATACATCGTGCTGCCAGCCTTCCATCCACCGTCCGCCAGCCGCCGCAGCGCCGCTCGTTCCCCTGTCTGCCCATCCACCAGAAACAGCAAACTATGGCCCGCCGTCACCAGCACCTGCGCATGATACCCAGCCTCCACCAACTCCTTCGTCCGCACCAGCAGCGCCGCATCCAGCTCGTCCGCATGTTCGATCGCATACCGCAGCGTCCCCGCACCCAGCGCATGGAACTCGCGCCCCGCCGCATCCATCACAATCAACCCCTGCGCAGCAAACACCCGCGCCATCAACCGCCCAAACGCCCCACCCAGCGTCGGCGTATATCCCTCACGCGCCGCATAGCACTCCCGCAGCAACTCGCACACCGGCGCATACCCCAGCAACTCCTCCGCCTGCGTCAGCACCGCCTCCATCTCCGGCCCCAGCACCACGCCACCTACCGGCACCGCCGCATCCACCGTCAGCCCTGCCCGCAGTGTCTCGACACTCGACTTCCCCAGCAGCGAAACCTGGTCCACCTCCGCCAGGTCATGATCCTCCGTCGCCAGCCAGAACACCGGCACATGCTCCACCCCCGTGGCCGCCGTCGCCTGCTGCGCCCTCGCCACCGCGGTTGCTGCCTTCAACAACGTCAGCAGCGGACCACCCAGCAGACCCACCTGCTGTCCCGTCACCACCGCGCGCGCACCCGCCCGCAGCTTGGCAATGTTCGCCATCGCTGCAGCACCCGCGCCAAACTCCACGCTCTGACGCTCCAACGCATCCGCCACCCGCTCTGCGTCCACGCTCGAAACCCCAGCCTGCATCCAGCTCCCGCCAAACGGCTCCGCCCCATACCAACGCCGCACCGCAGCATCCGCCGCACTCTCGCCCATAGCCAGATAATCGCGATAAAGCTGCGACACATGCGGCAGCACCGTAATCGGGTAACACTCCACGCTCATCGATAACCCTTCAAAAGAACTCCATCACCGCCAGCCCGGAACTCTCCCCACGCGCATCCTCTGCGCCAGCAGATCGCCCAAACCAACTCCTTTACTCTACCGATACATCCCATAGGATGCCCACCGCATCACCCGCGATGCAGGATGATACCGTAGCGATATGGCCGCTTCCACCAACAAATCCGCCCCCTCCAAGCCCAAAACCAAAGCCCCCACCAAGACCGCGAACCAAGCCACCACCGCAACCAAGGCCCCCGCAAAAGCCAAGGCAAAGAAGCCCTCCACCACCAAAGCCCAGCTCCTCTCCTCCAAACTCGCCTACCAGGGCAAAGTCTTCTCCGTCTACACCGACGAGGTCATCGAGCCCAACGGCCACCGCAACACCCGCGACGTCATCCGCCACAACGGCTCCGTCGTCATCCTCGCCGTCGACGAATCCACCGCCACCGGCAGCCCCACCGACCCCATCCTCATCCTGGAGCGGCAGTACCGTCACGCCGCCGGACAGTACCTCGTCGAACTCCCCGCAGGACGCGTCGAACCCGGCGAAGCCACCCTCGCCGCCGCTCGCCGCGAGATGATCGAAGAGACCGGCTACCGCGCCAAAAAATGGACCCTCCTCACCAAATACTTCGCCAGCCCCGGATTCCTCGGCGAATGGATGCAGATCTACCTCGCCCGCGATATCCGCATCGGCGCTGCCCAGCCCGAACCCGACGAGCAGATCGAGATCATCCGCCTGCCCCTCTCGAAAGCCCTCGCCCTCATCGCCGCCAACCAGATCCACGACGGCAAAACAATCATTGGCATCTCCCTCTACGACGCCGCCCGCCGCGCCGGACGCCTCTAGCTCCGGCAAAATTCCCCAACCAAACTACCCGCAGGGCTGTACCCGTAACTCAAGCCATGTCAACACATTCAACTCTCTTCCCCACACTCCCGCGCGCCTCAGGCAACCCAAACCTCAACCCTCCTCTCACACTTACTACGAATCCATGTCACCAACGTGGCCTGGAGTAAGCCAGCAGGAGGAAAAAGGAAACATGCCCCAGTACAAAGGCACAGTCAAGTGGTTCAACAACGCAAAAGGCTACGGCTTCTTAGGCCGAGAGGACGGTGCGGATGTCTTCGTCCACTACTCCTCCATCCAGTTGGAAGGCTACAAAAGCCTCAAAGAGGGTGACGAAGTGGAATTCGATGTCATCCAGGGCTCCAAAGGCCCTCAGGCCGATCAGGTCGCCCGCATCAAGGAAGCGCTCTAGCCACACACCGCCTCCATTACACTCTGTTCTATCCTCCCCACACGTGCATCGCAGCTCCGCACGTTGCATACTGAGTCAGTAGTCGAAGCTTCCATCTCGACTACTGGCTCTTCTCTCTTTTATGGACAACCTCACCATCGCCCGACTCCTCGAAGAAACCGCCTCGCTCCTCGAGATCGATGCCGCCGACCCCTTCCGCATCCGCTCCTACCACCGCGCCGCCGAAGCCATCCAGCAACAAACCACCCAGCTCGTAACCTTCGTCCACGATCCCAAAGCCCTCCTTGCCATCCCCGGCATCGGCAAAGGCATGGCCACCAACATCGTCGACCTCGTCACCACCGGAACCATGCCCATCCGGGCCGAGCTCCTCGCCAAATACTCCCCCACCCTCCTCGAACTCCTCAACCTCCCCGGCATGGGCCCCAAAACCGTTGCCCTCGTCTGGTCCGCACTCGGCGTCACCGACATCGACTCCCTCGAGGCCGCCGCCAAAGCCGGACACCTCGACGACCTCCCACGACTCGGCAAAAAATTCACCGCCAAACTCCTCAAAGGCATTCAGGACTACCGCAGCAACTCCAGCCGCTTCCGCATCGACCTCGCCACCGACTACGCCGCCAAAATCTCCGCCCTCATCCAGGCCTTCCCCGGCATCGATCAGGTCACCCCCGCAGGCTCCCTCCGCCGCGGTCGAGACACCGTAGGCGACCTCGACCTCCTCGTCACCGGCCCCGCCTGCGAACCCGCCATCGTCGCCGCCGCCGTCGAGCACGTCGCCACCCTCCCCGTCATCCACAAACTCCTCGCCAAAGGCCAGAACAAAGTCGCCTTCACCCTCGAAAACAACCTCCAGGTCGACGTCCGACTCCTCCCCCGCGCCAGCTACGGTGCCGCCCTCCAGTACTTCACCGGCTCCAAAATGCACAGCGTAGCCCTCCGCCAGCGAGCCCTCAAGCAAGGCCTCACCCTCAGCGAATACGCCCTCGCCCGCCTCGATGACAACTCCATCGTCGCCGCCAAATCCGAAGAAGATATCTACAACGCCCTCGGCCTCGACTACATCCCACCCGAACTCCGCGAGAACTCCGGCGAGATCGAAGCCGCCGAGTCGCACACGCTCCCCCACCTCATCACCCTCAAAGACATCCGCGGCGACCTCCACATGCACACCGACGCCACCGACGGACGCGACACCATCCGCCAGATGGCCCAGGCCGCCCTCGACCGCGGCCTCCACTACATCGCCATCACCGACCACTCCAAAGCC
>DAICZO010000393.1 GCA_027311125.1 Acidobacteriaceae bacterium | reverse complement strand
CAAAAGCTCAGTCCATCTCATCCCAACACCCCAATCGCGATAAACTCAAACCTACATGACGCCGACCACCGCACCGCTGCCCCGCCAGTCCGACCAGACCAACTCAGCCCAGACAGGCGCAGCCGTCGCCCCCATCATTGTCGCCCAGAACCTCGGCAAGACCTACCGCTCCGGCAAACTCGAAGTCCCCGCACTGCGCAACGTCAGCTTCTCCGTCATGCCCGGCGAGTTCGTCGCCATCGTAGGCCCCTCGGGCTCCGGTAAATCCACACTCTTTCACATCCTCGGCGGTCTCACCCACGCCACCACCGGCTCTGTGCTCATCGATGGAATCGACTTCGCCAGGTTGTCCGATGCCGAGCGTACCAAGATGCGTCGCGCCAAAATCGGCTTCGTCTTCCAGCGTTTCAACCTGCTCCCCACCCTCACCGCCATGGGCAACATCGAGATCGCCAACGACATCGCCCACCTCGGCGCCGCGTCCAAGCCCGCTCTCGATCGCCCCCTGCTCGACCACCTCACCGATCTGCTCGGCATCTCCGGTCGCCTCGATCACCGCCCCAACGAACTCTCCGGCGGAGAGCAGCAGCGCGTCGCCATCGCCCGCGCCATCATCAACCGCCCCGCCATTGTCCTCGCCGACGAGCCCACCGGTAACCTCGACACCAAAAACTCCGACGCCGTACTCCACATGCTCCGCCACTCCAGCCGTGAGCTCAACCAGACCGTTCTCATGATCACTCACAATCCCGAAGCCGCCCAGATCGCAGATCGTATCCTCACCATGCGCGACGGCGAGATCATCGACAACCAGGTCAATATCCACCCAGCCTGATCCCTCCTCACCATCCACCACCCAACTTGTTCACCCCACCAACACCACCCTCTCCACTTGCTGGAGTTTCAGCATCACACCGTCTAACGTAGTGCCCAGCACAGCTCCGTCACCAACCAACCCGCTGAGCACTCAAGGAGACTCCATCATGACCGACTACCGCGTCCTTCCCGGCGAAGCCCAGGAAGACCAGATCACCGCCGCCATCGAAAAATACACCGCTCAGGTACCCTCCAGTGTCTACCTTGGTGCCGCCCTCGCCTCCATGGCAGTATCTGTAGGCTTCAAGGCCGCAAAAAGAACCGACATGGCGCTCTTCATCGGACAGTGGGCCGCACCTTTCCTACTCCTCGGCCTCTACAACAAGCTCGTCAAAATCCACGGCTCCGACGCCACTGCCAACCCCGCTCTCACCCCCCACATTCCTCGCGACTAATCTCCAGACACACAAAAGCCCCGGCTAGTCACCGGGGCTTTCGCTGCGTCTTCTGCTTTGGCCCTGCTAACTAGCGATCCGACACCAGGTCAAAAGCGATCTTGCCCTCTTCGCAGATCCGAACCTCGCCCTGGCCAATGTCATACACCCACCCAGAGATTGTCAGGTCGCCTCGCGCCACGGCTCCGGCTACCGATGGATGCGTCCGCACATGCTGCATCTGCAACAGAACATTCTGCTCCGTCACTACCCGCAACAAGCTGCTCTCATCCCCGCTCTTCTCCAGCAAAGCCTCGGCCACACTCAGCGCGGTATGCGCGTTATGCAGCCACTTCTTAACCGTGGGCATCGTCTCCACCAGTTCCGGATGTAGCAGGGCCGTCATCGCCCCGCAGTCCGTGTGCCCACATACCACCAGGTGCTTCACCTTCAACGCCGAGACAGCATACTCCAGCACCGCGCTCACACCGCCCAGCATCTCGCCATACGCAGGAACCATATTCCCGATATTCCGCGTCACAAACAGCTCGCCCGGACCACACTGCGTTATCAACTCCGGGTCGATCCGCGAGTCCGCACACGTCACAATCAGAGTGCTCGGCCGCTGCGGCTCACTCGCCGCCTTCAGATAGGTCTCGCGGTGATCGGGATAGACCTCGCGTTGAAACTTCCGAATCCCCGCCTTCAATCCCTCTAGAACGTCAGCCATGCACCCTCACTCCCTCGGTTCCGTAACCGTCTCCCACCCAAAACTGCACTCTTTCAAGACTAACCGCAAACCCTCACACTCACTCCCGCCATTTGATATTGCACCCTAGACTGGTCCGCTGGTTTGTATCCGGACGTTCGCCCGCAATCACTTCATCCAGAGCCTTCCGCAGATCCTTGCCCGTCACCGGAACGTCATTGCCACCACCACTCGGCCGCTGTGGCCGCGAGTCATCCAGTTGTCCCCGGTACACCAGCTTCATCTCGCCATCAAACAGGAAAAAGTCCGGTGTACATGCCGCCTCATACGCCCGCGCCACCTCCTGCGACTCGTCGTACAGGTAAGGGAAGCGCCACCCCAGCCGCGTCGCCTGTGCCTTCATCTCCTCCGGTCCGTCCTGGGGATAAGCCTCCACATCATTCGAACTAATCGCGACCATCCCGATCCGCCCCTCGTAGTCCCGTCCAATCCGAGCCAACTCTTCTTCCACATGCTTCACATACGGGCAGTGGACGCAGACAAACATCACCACCAGCCCCGGCATGTCCTCCGCCACATCGTCCCGTCCCACTGCCTTGCCGGTCACCACATCTACCAGCTCAAATGCCGGAGCCACCGTCCCCAACTCCACCATCGCCGACTGCGTCTTCGACATAAAATCCTCCCGTACCTCCCATCATAGTCACCCCTGCCACCACACAGATCCCTCAGCC
>DAICZO010000379.1 GCA_027311125.1 Acidobacteriaceae bacterium | reverse complement strand
CATCCACAATCAAAAATAAGCCTTGCCCAACGACTCTGTCCTGCCCCACCCGCTCTACCCCAGCAAACCCTTGCTCAAATACCGTTCCGCTGAATCGGGAATCACCGTCACCACCCGCTGCCCCGGCTGCATCTCCCGCGCCACCTCCACCGCAGCCCACACCATCGCGCCCGCACTCGATCCCGCCAGCACTCCCTCTTCCGATGCCAACCGCTTCACCATCGCAAACGCAGGCTCATCCATCACCTGAATAATCCGGTCGCATACGCTGCGGTCAAACGTAGCCGGAATAAACGAGACCCCAATCCCTTCCACCTTGTGCGGCCCCGGCACGCCGCCCTGTAGCACGCTGCCCTGCGCCTCCACCGCAACCGTCACAATGTCCGCCCGCTGCGCCTTGAAGAACCGCGCCATCCCCGTAAACGTCCCCGCCGATCCCACGCCAGACACCCACGCATCCACCCGGCCCTGCATCTGCTCCCATATCTCCACTGCCGTCGTCTGCTCGTGAAAATCCGGATTCGCCGGATTCTCAAACTGTAGCGCCGCAAACGCGCCTTCAGTCTCGGCTTCAAACGCCAACGCCCGCCTGATCGCGCCAGCCATCCCCTCTACCTCCGGCGTCCGAACCACCGTTGCACCCAGCCCGCGCATCAGCTTGCACTTCTCTTCCGCAAACCCCTCCGGCACAAACAGCATCACCGTGTAGCCGCGATTTACGCCAATCAGCGCCAGCCCCACGCCCGTATTCCCAGCCGTCGCTTCGACGATCGTCATCCCCCGACGCAGCACCCCGCGCCGCTCCGCATCCAGCACAATCCCCAGCGCCGCCCGATCCTTGATACTGCCACCCGGATTCAGGTACTCCAGCTTCGCCCAGATCTCCGCCCCACCCGCAGGGCTCAACCGTCCCAGTCGAACCATCGGCGTATGCCCAACCAGCTCCGTTATCGTCTCCGCTACTCTCACTGTGTCGGTCGCTTCCCCGCATCGTTCAATGTCGCACCACCCGTGCTATCCGTACTCGAAGCCACATGCGGGAAGTACCCCGTGCGCGTCCGTACCGTCAACCGGCCAAAGCTCTTCGCCTTCGCCTCCACATGCACCTCGCGGTACCCACCCAGCGCCGGAGACTTCGTCGAGTGGTATGCAATCGTGTACTGCGTCCGAATATCCTGCGCCACCTCCGCAGCGATCGCGTCCACCTCTTTGATCGACCGCGGGAAATAGGCCACTCCGCCTGTCTCCTCCGATAACGTCTCCAGCACCCGCCGCGCATGGCGAGACTCCCGCTTATCCGTATCGCTGCCAAACAGCAGTCCAATCGAATAAATCACCGGCCCATCCAAATCCTGAATTCGCCGTATCGCCTGCTCCAGCGTCGCACTCGATGCATTGTCCTCGCCATCCGTAATAATCAGCAGCACCTGCTTCGGATGCTTCGCATTCTTGGTCAAATAATCCGCCGAAGCCACCAGCGCATCATAGATCGCGGTCTCGCCGCTCGACTTGATATACCCCAGCCCCTGCTGCAGCTTGCTGATATCCGATGTCAGATCCTGATCGATGAACGCCTCCCACGAGAAGTCCACCACAAACGCTTCATCCTGCGGATTCGACAACTTCACCAGATCCAGCGAAGCCTGCTCCACCGCACTCCGCTTGTCGTACATCGAGCCGGAACTATCAATCAGGATCCCCAGCGACACCGGCAGATCCTCATGCCGAAACGAAGTAATCGTCTGTGGAACCCCATCTTCGTACACATGGAACGCATCTTTATCCAGCGTCTGTACCGCCCGCCCGCTGCCATCCAGCACCGTCGCATTCAGCCGGACTTCGTACGCATCCGTACGCAGCGTGTACTTGCCCCGCTCCCGTTCAATCTGACCCACCGGCGCGGCTGACCCCGGCTGTCCGGGCGCAGCCACCGGAGCATCCCCATCCGGAGAAGCTACCGGGTCTCGGTCCACCGTCAACGACGGAACACTCGCAGGCACAGCACTTCCAGGCTGCTGAGCCCATCCGCTCATCCCGCCTGTACCCAGCATCACTAGCCAACTCGCCACAATCACCCGCGGCCACATTCCTCTACTGCGAAGGTGCATAGTACCCCTGACGATTGTGTACCGTCAGCGGCGGGAGTCCCGCCGGCGGAACCAGTCGTACCTTCAATTTACGCCAGTTCCCGTCCTTCTTCACCTCCGACGGCGTATACCCGATCACATACTCGTTCCTCAGCTCCGCACTGATGCGCGACGCAATGTCTCCCAACTCCCCCACATCCCGCACCCGAAACAGCCGCCCACCCGTCATCTCGCATATATCCGTCAGCAGAATCGGCCCCAGTTGCTCCTCCGTCGTAGGCGCATACTGATCGAAAATCCCAATCGAATAAATCTGTACATCGCTCTCCCGGACCACCCGCCGCAACTCCCCCTCCGTATACCGGCTCCGATTGTCCCCGCCGTCGGAGATGATTAGCAGCGCCTTCCGCTCATACTTCGCCTCCCGCAGCTTGTTGATCCCCAGGTAAACCGCATCGATCAACGCCGTACGGTTCTCCGGCTTCAGCATTACCATCCGCGCCTCTACGTCATCCACCTCCGACGTGTAGTCCACAATCACCGCGGGCCGGTCGTTGAACCCCACCACAAAAAACTCATCCTGCGGATTGCACGTCCGCAAAAACTCACTCAACGCCTTCCGCGCCTTCAAAAACTTCGACCCCATGCTCCCGCTCAAATCGAACACAATCCCGATCGTCAGCGGGGCGTCCTCCATCGAAAAGCTCTTGATCTTCTGCGGAATATTATTGTCATATACCTCAAAATTCTCCCGCTCCAGCCCCGTCACCAGCCGGTTCAGCGGATCCGTCACCGTCATCGGAACCAGCACCAGGTTCACATCCACCCGAATCCGCGCATCCCGCCGCGAAGTCGCCAGGGCCGCTGCATTATCGGCCCCTTCAATCACCGGCTTCTTGTCCTCCGGAGTCTTCGCCGGTGCAGGAGCCTTCTGCGTCTGCACCTGCCCCAGTGGATTCTCCTGCGCCCCACACCACGCCGTCATCCCCAGCGCGCCAGCCAGCACCAACGCCAGCCAAACCCGCCGCGCCACCATCCGACCAGCCATCAGCCCACATCCCCAACAACCATCAGCCACCAGGTAACGCATTGGGAAACCTCCCACACTCATTCAACTTCAGATGCAACAATCCGAACGTACACCCTGACAATCCCACCAACCCAGACCCGCAGATTACACCACCAACCATCCACCTAAGGTGTTTACAATCACACGTCCACGGCACTCATCAAAATTCCCACCAAATTCTTTGCCCCACTCACATTCCTCCCCACCAGACTCGCGGCCACCTGTTACCGTTCCCCCAACATCGCCTGTCCCCAAAACCTCCTCAAGCCTGCACCAACATCTCCGCCGCCACCGCGCGTCCCGCATCCACCACTGCGCGCACCAGCATCTCGTAATCCTCCCGCCGCGATCGGTGATTCACCAGCGCCGCCCGGATAGCAAACCGTCCCTGCAACACCGTGCTCGAAGGCACCGCCACCCCCGACTCCTGCACCCGCAGCAGCACTTCCTTGTTCAACTCGTTCAGCGCAGGCTCGTCCAATCCCCCCGCAACATACCGAAAACAAACGATATTCAGCGCCACCGGAGCCATCAACTCCAACGTCTCCTCCGCCTCAATCAACGCCCCCAGATACTGCGCCTGCCGCACATTCTGCTCCACCAGGCCTCGAAACAGATCCACTCCATGCGCCTTCAGGCTCATCCAAACCTTCAGCGCCTTGAAGCCTCGCGTCAACTCAATCCCGCGATCCGCAAACACCAGTCCCCCCGCAACCGGCCCACGATCCATCACCGCCAGATAGCTCGCCGTCGACGCAAACGCCGCCCGGTGTACCGCCGCATCCCGCACCAACACGCAGCCCACCTCAAAC
>DAICZO010000364.1 GCA_027311125.1 Acidobacteriaceae bacterium | reverse complement strand
GATAGGGGCGGGTGCGCATGGGCCAGGACTTGTCGTAGAGGTTGAAGGTAGGGGAGACGGTGGCGAGGTCCATGTTGGCCTCGTAGTAGGCTTCGAGGGTTCCTACATCGCGCCAGTAGAGGGCTTTCTGCTTGTTCTCGTCGACGAAGTTGTAGGCGTTCATCTTGAATCGTCCGAGGAGTTTGGGCAGGATGTCGTGGCCGAAGTCGTGCTTGGAGTTGGGGTCTTCGGCATCCTTGATGAGTTCGGGCAGGAGGACATCGGTATTGAAGATGTAGATGCCCATGGAGACGTCGACCATGTCGGGGTTGAAGGGCGAGCGGATCTTGGTTTCCTTGGGTTTTTCGACGAATCCGCTGATCTCTCCATTGCGCTCGACCTGGACGACGCCGAAGGCTGCGACTTCTTCGGGGGAGATGGGCAGGGTGGCGAGGGTGACGTCGGCGCCGGAGGCCTTGTGGGCATCGAGCATGCGGGCGTAGTTCATCTTGTAGATGTGGTCGCCGGAGAGGATGAGGACGTACTTGGGCTCTTCGGAGCCGATGGAGTAGATGTTCTGGTAGACGGCGTCGGCGGTGCCGGTGTACCAGTTTTTGCTGACGCGCTGCATGGGGGGCAGGATCTCGAAGAATTCGCCGAGCTCGTTGGCGACGACGGGGCCCCAGCCCTCGCGGATGTGGCGATTGAGGGAGAGCGCTTTGTACTGGGTGAGGATGTAGACGTGGCGCAGATCGGAGTTGATGCAGTTTGAGAGGGTGATATCGATAATGCGGTACTGTCCGGCGAAGGGGACGGCCGGCTTGGCACGATCACGGGTCAAGGGGAAGAGTCGTTCACCGGCACCACCGGCTAGAAGAACACCAAGCGTATCTCTCATTTTCCAACTACCTCGGTTCGCAAACGTATGGGCAACAAATTTCGGATACTGAGAACAGGCTGAGTCTCAGAGAGACGCGAGTCTACCATGTAGACGTTTATTTTGCGTACTGGTTGTCATGGCGATGGAGCGTAAATGGAGATGCGAACCTGGCGGATCGCGATGAGGGAGAAGAGCGGTGCTGGCCCCTAGCTGGGCGAGGTGTCCTGCTCGGGGGCTTGGTCCTGGGAGATGCTGATACGAAGAGACTTGAGGAATGAGAGGTCGTTGGAGGTGAAGGGCCCCTCGGACTGATCGTCGAGAGCTTCGACGGTGTCTTCGGAGTCGTCCTCGACTTCGTTGAGACCGATGGTGGCCTCGAGCATGAGCAGGACATCGAAGCCCTGTTCGCGGATGTTTTTGACGACTCCGGCGATGTCCTCCGACTCCGAAACGGACTCGTGGATCGCTTCACCGAGCTTCTGGATAAGGTTTTTGACCTTCTGATTCAATGCCACCTCCGGGCTGCCCTGGGTCTGTTGACTTACCGCGCATCGGGTATTCCCGGCCCAACGAGACCGGCGGGAACGGCATTGCGGGTACTGCGGTGGTGCTGATACTTCGGACTAGAATACGCCCAGTCTGGATTGGCCGCAACGGGGTGTTTTGACAGGGGAGGAAAGCGGTTTAGACGACGGTATGGTTATCGGCCCAGGCCTGTTCGAGGTTGTGGGCCAGAAGATTCAGGGACTGGGTGCGGCGTTGCTCGAGGATGATGATGCCGATGGCGGCTGCACAGAGACCACCTACGGCCCAAAGAAAGCTCTTCATGGAAGGTCTCCTAAATCTGGGACTGCGGGCCTCGGGTGTGGGCAATTCGAGGTCACTGGTGAGTAGGATGCGCGGATGGGTGGAAGCGTTCGTTGCAGCGGACGACTTTCGCCGGTGAACGTGAGACGCTACACTGCGGCTATGGATTCGGTACGGTTTGGACGAGTGCTGGGGATTGGGACGCGACTGGCAGCGAAGACGCTGGTGTCGGCGGTGGATGCTGCGAAGGCACCGAATCCAGCGGGAGCGGGTGGTGGTGGAACGGATGCAGTGGC
>DAICZO010000360.1 GCA_027311125.1 Acidobacteriaceae bacterium | reverse complement strand
CGCTGCCCCATCTGGGTCAGTTGGCAGAGCCGATGGATCTCGGCGAGGGCCGTCGCATCCGTTCCACCACCGTCATCTGCGTCCGCCGCGGCGACTCCGTCGTCATGGCCGCCGACGGTCAGGTCTCCATCGGCGCCACCGTCATGAAGGGCACCGCCAAAAAGATTCGCAAGCTCTACAACGACAAGGTGCTGGCAGGCTTTGCCGGCTCCACCGCCGACGCCTTCAGCCTCTTCGCCCGCTTCGAGACTAAGCTGGAGCAGTACGCCGGCAACCTCGGCCGCGCCGCCGTCGAACTCGCCAAGGACTGGCGTACCGACAAGATGCTCCGCCAGTTGGAGGCCCTCCTCATCGTCACCGACTCACGCCAGACCTTCCTGCTCAGCGGCAACGGCGACGTCATCGATCCCGACGAGGGCATCGCCACCATCGGCAGTGGCGGCAGCTACGCCCTCGCCGCAGCCCGCGCCCTCATGGAGAACACCAACCTTACCGCCCGTGAGATCGCAGAAAAAAGCCTGAAGATCGCCGGCCAGATCTGCATCTATACCAACGATCAGGTCACCATCGAAGAGTTGAAGGCCGAGTAGCGTGACGAACATTTAACCTGCCGCCTGCGTATCGCACCTACCGCAAGGCGCCGCATCCTTCGTCCAACACTGCAGCACGTATCGAGATCAGGAGTACCGCACCATGGCAATATTCTTACCCGGAACGGCAGAAGACACCGGCTTGGCCCTCGACGAGATGACCCCACGCGAGATCGTCGCCGAGCTGGACAAGTACGTCGTCGGCCAGCAAGCCGCCAAACGCGCCGTGGCCATCGCCCTGCGCAATCGCATGCGTCGGCAAAAGCTCTCGCCCGAGCTCGCCGAAGAGATCATGCCCAAAAACATCATCATGATCGGGCCCACCGGCGTCGGCAAAACCGAGATCGCACGCCGCCTCGCCAAGCTCACCAACTCACCCTTCCTCAAGGTTGAAGCCTCCAAATTTACTGAGGTCGGCTACGTCGGCCGCGATGTCGAATCCATCGTCCGCGATCTGGTCGAGATCGCCATCGACATGGTCCGCGAAGAGAAGATGGAAGAAGTGGAGGATAAAGCCGAACTCGCCGCCGAAGACCGCCTGCTCGATCTGCTGCTGCCCCCCACTCCCGGTGTCACGCCCCCCGCCGCTGGGGTCACCGTCATGCCCGACCACGCCAGCAACCTCATCGAGCTACCCGTCTCGGTTGCCGATGGCGTCGAAGACAACGGCGACAAGCCCGGCGACCGCGAGCACCGCACCCGCGAGAAGCTTCGCCAGCAGTTCCGCGAGGGCAAACTCGACGACCGCACCGTTGAACTCGACGTCCGTGACCGCAACCAGCCCAGCTTCGAAGTCATCTCCAATCAAGGCTCCGAGGAGATGGACATCAACCTCAAAGACATGCTCCCCGGCCTCTTCGGACAACGCACCAAAAAACGCAAAATGAAAGTCTCCGAGGCCTTCGAGTACCTCGTCTCCGAAGAAGAAGGCCGCCTCATCGACATGGATCAGGTCACCCGCCTCGCCGTCGAACGCGTCGAAGACTCCGGCATGGTCTTCCTCGACGAGATCGACAAGATCGCCGGACGCGAAGGTGGCCACGGCCCCGACGTCAGCCGCGAGGGCGTACAGCGCGACATCCTGCCCATCGTCGAAGGCACCACCGTCAGCACCAAGTACGGTATGGTCTCCACCGACCACATCCTCTTCATCGCCGCCGGAGCCTTCCACGTCTCCAAGCCCAGCGACCTCATCCCCGAGCTACAGGGGCGCTTCCCCATCCGCGTCGAACTACAGTCGCTCACCGTCAACTACTTCGTCCGCATCCTCACCGAGCCCAAGTCCTCGCTGGTCAAGCAGTCCACCGCGCTGCTCGAAACCGAAGGCCTCAAGCTGGAGTTCACCAAGGAAGCCATTCAGGAGATGGCGCAGTTCGCCTTCCGCGTCAACGAGACCACCGAGAATATCGGTGCCCGACGCCTGCACACCATCCTCGAGCGCGTCCTCGACGAGATCAGCTTCCAGGCTCCCGACCTCTTCAAGAGCCCCCGCGCCGAGATCACCGAAGAAGGTGTCATCGGCCAGATCCACGTCTCCGCACCGCTCACCGGAGAGCCGCAGCTACCCTCCCCACCGCTGCCCGTCATCGAGCGGCAGACCGCTACCGGCATCGAGAAGGTCATCGTCGTCGATCCCGAGTACGTCCGCCAGCAGGTCGCCAGCATCGTCAAGGATCAGGACCTCAGCCGCTACATCCTGTAGCCTGTCCAGCATCACAGCAACAAAACATACGGGCGGCCATCATGGCCGCCCGTATGCATTGTGTTTTGTCAGGTTGATTTACGCAGAAACGGTCTGGCTCAGCTCGCTCAGGCGCTTCGCCAGCAGCTTCTCCAGATCTTCCAGTGCCTTCGAGAAGCCTTCGATACCTTCCTTCAGCTTGTCGTGCGCCATCCGGTCGGCTGCGTGCATCGTGTCGAACGTGGCCTTGTCGATGGTCAGCTTCTCGATCGTCATGCTCGCTGCGTTGGCTGCATCCAGCTTCTTTACCAGCGTGCCTTCTGCGGCATCCAGTTCACCCAGTAGCTTCGGCGCAATCGTCAAAAGATCGCAGCCAGCCAGCTCGATGATCTCGCCCGTATTGCGGAAGCTCGCGCCCATCACCTGGGTCTTGTAGCCAAACTTCTTGTAGTAGTTGTAGATCGTGGTCACCGACTGTACGCCGGGGTCATCCGCGCCCACATAGTCCTTGCCCGTGTCCTTCTTGTACCAGTCCAGAATGCGGCCCACGAACGGCGAGATCAACGTCACCTTCGCCTCCGCGCACGCTACCGCCTGGTGCAGACCGAACAGCAGCGTCAGGTTGCAGTGGATGCCTTCCTTCTCCAGAATCTCCGCGGCCTTGATGCCTTCCCACGTGGACGCAATCTTCACCAGTACGCGATCCCGCGAGATGCCCGCCTTGTCGTACTGCGCAATAATGTCGCGCGCCTGCTCCAGCGTCTTCTCCGTGTCGTACGAGAGGCGTGCATCCACCTCGGTCGACACCCGACCCGGAACGATATCCAGAATCTTGCGGCCAAACGCCACCGCCAGGCTCTTGAACGCCAGTGCGGCAACATCTTCATCCGACGCGCTGCTGCCCGCCGACTTGCGTGCCTCGATCAGTACGTCGTCCACAATCGACTGGTACTCCGGCTTCTCGGCAGCAGCAGCGATCAGCGACGGATTCGTCGTCGAGTCCGTGGGCTGAAACTTCTCAATTGCATTGATGTCACCGGTATCGGCGACTACGGTGGTAAATCCCTTAAGCTGTGCGAGTATCGACGCCATTTTCCTGCTCCTTCGCTGTCAAAGCGGTAGTCCAACCATTTCTAGGATAGTCGCCCCGAGCCATCGATACAAACCCGGGGCAGGGGATTGACAATCCGCCACCCTTCCCGTCCCCATAAATTCATCCCGCCGTAAAGATATTCTCCAGCCTGCCCAGTCCGTCGATCGCCACCTCAATCCGGTCGCCTGTCTGCACCGGGCCAACCCCCGCCGGCGTCCCTGTCGGTATCAAGTCTCCTGCTTCCAACGTGATCGCCGCTGTGATGTACCGCAGCAGCTCCGGAATCGAAAAGATAAAGTCACCCGTCGCTCCCTGCTGCTTCACCTCGCCATTCAGCCGAGTCGTCACCGTCAGCGCCGCTCCCGCAATCGGCTCCACCTCGTCCGAAACGATCGGCCCC
>DAICZO010000357.1 GCA_027311125.1 Acidobacteriaceae bacterium | reverse complement strand
CGGTGATGCTGGAGGAGAACGTGGTGAAGGCCGCGGGCACGGCAAACCAGACCACCGAGGAAGAATTGCGGCGGATTATACGGGATGCAGGGTTCAAGCCAGTGCAACGGGATACGCTGTATCGGACGATGTTTTTGAACTAGGTGGCATGACCACGGTGGACGTACTGCATTCCTGGTATGTTTTCGGCTTCTACGGGTGCGATTTGCAGGTTGCATCCCGTAGAATCAAGTGCAGTTCTGAATCAACGTGTGGAGTGCCTCCCTGTCCTTATACCTTCCAATGCTACCGTCGATTCTTGGAGTGATGCTGGCGCCCAAGGGGTTCACGCACTATCTGAAGTCGCACTATGGTGATCGCACGTTCGAGCACCTTTATCGGTGGAACGCGTTCGATACGGCGCTGCTGATTCCCTACTTTATCGTGATGGTGATCCTGGCGTTTTACGGTATACACCGCTATCAACTGGTGTGGCTGTACTACAAGAACAAGAAGAATGCAGCGAAGTGGGATGAGCCTCCGATGCGGTATGCGGAGGGACAACTGCCGTATGTGACGATTCAACTGCCGATCTTCAATGAGCAGTTTGTGATCGACCGGTTGATCGATGCGTGCTGCCGGCTGGACTATCCTCGGGACCGTTTTGAGATACAGGTGCTGGACGACTCCACCGACGAGACGGTGCTGGTGGCCCAGCAGATTGTGGACCGGTATGCCGCGGGGTTCGATGGTGTGCATCCGATTGCGCCGCAGCCGATTGTGCATCTGCACCGGACCAATCGGCATGGATACAAGGCGGGCGCGCTGGATAAGGGTCTGGATGTGGCGAAGGGCGAGTTGGTGGCGATCTTCGATGCAGACTTTGTGCCGCCGACAGACTGGCTGATGAAGGTGGTCCATCACTTTGCGGAGCCGGGTATCGGTATGGTGCAGACGCGCTGGACGCACCTGAACCGGAACTACAGCTTTCTGACGCAGGTGGAGGCGATCCTGCTTGATGGCCACTTTGTGCTGGAGCATGGTGGGCGGTCGCGGGCAGGGGTGTTTTTCAACTTCAACGGGACGGCGGGGATGTGGCGGCGGGAGACGATCGGGAGCGCAGGCGGATGGCAGCATGACACGCTGACCGAGGACACAGACCTCAGTTACCGGGCGCAGATGGTGGGTTGGAAGTTTAAGTATCTGCAGGACGTGGAGTGCCCGGCGGAGTTGCCGATCGAGATGACGGCGTTCAAGACGCAGCAGGCGCGCTGGGCGAAGGGGCTGATCCAGACGGGCAAGAAGATTCTGCCGCGGGTGATGAAGAGCGACCAGCCATGGCATACGAAGCTGGAGGCGTGGTACCACCTGACGGCGAATATCAGCTATCCGCTGATGATTGTGCTGAGCGTGCTGCTGATGCCGGCGATGATTATTCGCAGTTGGCAGGGGTACATCCAGATGCTGCTGATCGACCTGCCACTGTTTATGGCGAGCACGATGTCGGTTTCGACGTTCTACCTGGTGAGCCAGAAAGAGCTGCATCCGAAGACCTGGTACAAGACGTTCCTGTTTGTGCCCTTCCTGATGGCGCTGGGCGTGGGACTGACGATTACGAATACGAAGGCCGTGATGGAAGCGTTGTTCGGCGTGAAGTCCGCCTTTGCCCGGACACCGAAGTACAGCGTGCAGAAGAAGGGCGAGAAAAGCCAGGCGCAGAAGTACCGGAAACGGCTGGGAATCGTGCCGTGGATCGAGTTGGGGATCGGCTGCTACTTTGCGTTTACGGTGTACTACGCGGTTTCGACGGAGAACTTTTTTACGGTGCCGTTTTTGCTGCTGTTTGTGCTGGGGTACTGGTATACGGGGCTGCTGAGCCTGCTGCAAGGGCGCTTTGAACGCAATGTGAGCCCAGGGCAGGAGATGCACGAGAAGCCGTATCCGATGGGAATTTAGGCGCGAGGCTTTAGCGCGCGTTCACGCTGGTGTGTCACGGAGAGAGCAATGAATATTCGCTGGATCGCAGCCCTGATGGTGATTGCAGGCGTACTGCCTGCGTGTGCTTTGGAGTCGGTCCCTAAGGCCGAGTACCACCAGCGGCGGGTGGCGCTGGCGGGCAAACTGAAGGGCGGCGTGGCGGTGTTGTTTGCAGCCGAGCAACCGCTGGTGGACTTTATGCCGTACCGGCAGGATGAAGATTTCTACTACCTGACAGGCTGGACGGAGCCGGGGGCAGCGGTGGTGATTGTGGCTGCGACCGATGCGGTGGCGGCGGATGCGGGAACGGCTACGGCAGCACGCCCGGCGCAGGCGTACCGGGAGATTTTATTTTTGCCGACGCGCAATGAGCGGACCGAGAAGTTTACCGGAGCCAAGATGGATGCGACGACTCCGGGGGCTGCGGCTACGGCGGGGTTTGACGAAGTGCAGCCGATGACAGCCATGCCAGGGGTGTTGAATGCGTTGGTAGCGAGCGATCGGGAGCGGCTGCGGAAGATGGCTGTGGAGCCGGGTTCGGCACCAGCGCAGGCGTTGCTGGGGTTTACCGCGACGACGCTGGGGCTGGATGCAGCGCCGTCGACGGTGAATGTGGCCGAGTTGGTGGTGCCGCTGCGGGCGGTGAAGTCGGCTGCGGAGTTGGCCTTACTGAAGAAGGCGAGCGCGGCCTCGATTGTGGCGCAGATGGCGGAGATGAAGGCGGTACGGCCGGGAGTGAAAGAGCGCAAGGTGGCCGGATTGATTACCGAGACGCTGATGGACGAGGGGTGTGAGCGGGTGTCGTATGCGCCGATTGTGGGGTCGGGGGCGAACGCGACGACGCTGCACTACAGCGACAACTCCGCGGTGATGCAGTCGGGTGATGTGGTGGTGATCGACGCGGCGGGCGAGTACAGCATGTATGCCTCGGACATAACGCGGACGCTGCCGGTGAATGGGAAGTTCACGGCGCGGCAGCGGGAGATCTACGACCTGGTGCTGGGCGCGCAGCGGGCGGCGGCGGCCGCGTTTGTAGCGGGCAAGTCGAAGATCAACGATCCACAGCACAAGGAGCCAGACTCGCTGGATCAGGTGGCGTTTGCGTACATCAACGCGCATGGCAAGGACCTGCATGGGCAGCCGCTGGGGCAGTACATGGTGCATGGTCTGGGGCACCTGGTGGGGATCGATGTACACGACCCATGGGACTATACGAAGCCGCTGGACAAGGGCATGGTGTTCACGATCGAGCCGGGAATCTACCTGCCGGAGGAGAAGATCGGCGTGCGGATTGAGGATGTGTTCTATGTGGACGCGGATGGCAAGCTGGTAGACCTGATTGCAGCGCTACCGCACGAGGCTGCCGAGATTGAAGCAGCGATGAAGCACTAAGAGAAGGCAGATGATCAACTTACTGATACTGCTGGTTGCGCTGGCGCTGGGATACTCGCTGGTGGTGTTCGGGATGCTGGGTGCCACGTTTGGACTGGGCGCGCTGAAGCCGGGGATGGGGGTGGCGAACTTCAAGATAGGGGCGGGGTACAAACGTCTGCATTCGGTGGTGTGGCTGCTGTTGGTGACGCTGGGCGGGTTTGTATCGACAGCGGCTGTCGTGTTGATGCAGGGGGCGTATCCGTGGGCGGTGGGTGTGGTGCTGGCGGCACTACTGCTGACGATTCTGTGGCGAAACAAGCTGGAAGCCAGGCAGCGCGGTACGGCGCACCAGGTACTGATGAGCGTGGCGACCATTGTTGGAGTTGGAATAGGGTTCTACCTGGCGCACGTTACAGTGCCCAGTTAGGGAACGCGCATCGCTTGAATGCACCGAGGCCCGGCAGTGATGCCGGGCCTGGGTGGTATTGCGGGGGTGGATTACCAGCGGAGACCGAAGATAACCGGGATGTAGGAGTCCGAACCGGCGTCGAGGGTGGAGATGGGGCTGACGTTGGTTGGCTCTGGCTTCAGCTTGGCTGCGTCGTAGACGTAGCGGACTTCAGCGTAGAACTTGACGGCGCCGAAGCGGGAGGGCTTGTAGAGCAGGCCGCCACCGAGGTCAAAGCCGCCACCATTGGCGCTGTGGGTGTCGAAGTTGGAGTTCTGGGTGATGGGGTAGCAACCGTAGTAGGGGTCGCAGTAGTAGCTGGACTGAGGCGTGGTGAAGTTGACTGCCTTGTGGAAGTAGCCGCCACCACCGATGACGTAGGCGCCGAGTTTCTCGCCCTGGTAGAAGGTGTACATCGGATCGACGGTGATGGACCAGACGTGAGCGTTGGCATCGAGACCGGAGAAGTCCGCTGGCAGGTTGGTGGTGGGGTCTATGATGCCCAGACCGTTGTAGTAGGTCTGCTGTGCCGTGATGGCGGAGCCCTGCAGCCCGAAGTGGTCGTAGCCGAAGTCGCCGAGGATGCCGAACTTCTTGCTGAAGTTGTAGCCTACGCCGAGCTTGAGGGCGTAGCTGGGGGTGAATACATTACCAGCGTTGCCAGTGGGCATGGTGAAGCCGCCACCGAAGGCGACGGTCAGTTTGTTGGAGCCGTCGGCGTTATGCATGCGGTCGCTGTATTTGGCTCGGCTGTAGCGGCGGCGCGGAGGAGGCTGTGAGCTGTCGCCTGCGAGGTTGGCGCGCTCTTCCGCTACGGCGTCCGTGGAGGAGCTGGAACTGGACGATGAGCCGGCGGCATCGGCAAGGTTGAGCGGAGCCTTGAGCGAGGCGCTCAGGTTCAGCGAGGGGTAGGTGGCAGGAGCGGTCTGTTGTGCCTGGAGCCCGAGGCAGGACATGGCCGCGAAGCAGGCTACCGCGGCAGAGCGGGCCAAGCGCGTGGAAACAGGATAATGAGCGGTGGTAGGCATCTCTGGAAAACTCCTTTTAGTCGTGCAAGTGATTCTAACTCTTAGACCCGAATCGAAAGGTGCTGTTGTGTGAGACGCAGAAAATATCGATTTGGATGACAAGCAGCGAACTAGTTTTGATTTTGTAGTGAGAACCGGCCTCCCGTGGAAGGATGGGAGGCCGGTAGGTGGAACGGTGGGATTGGGACTGCACTCTAGTGGATGTCGAACTGCTCCGGGTGCAGCGCGGGATCGGATTTGACGAGGATGGTTTTGCCGACCATCTCTTCCATCTCCTGGAGCCAGCGGGCCGTGGGTGACTTGAGCTGCTTGACGACCTCGGGGTGGACGCGCAACATGACGTCGCCACGGTCGAGGTGCTTCTGCATCTTGCGCATCTCGATGTAGATGTCGTTGCAGACGGTGATGGGGGATTTGACCATACCGGTGCCGACGCAGACGTTGCAGGTGGTGGACAAGGTGCGCTCGAGCGACTGCTTGACGCGCTTGCGGGTGATGGCGACGAGGCCGAAGTCGTTGAACTGCAGGACTTTGGATGGGGCGCGATCGCTCTTGAGCTCTTCTTCGAGGGCGGCCATGACCTTGTTGCGGTTCTTGCGCTCGTCCATATCGATGAAGTCGATGATGATGATGCCGCCGAGGTCGCGGAGCCGGATCTGGCGGACGATCTCGGGGATGGCATCGAGGTTGGTCTTGACGATGGTGTCTTCGAGGCGAGCGGTCTTGCCGACAAACTTGCCGGTGTTGATGTCGATGGCGACGAGGGCTTCGGTCTGGTTGATGACGATGGAGCCGCCGGACTTGAGCCAGACCTTGGAGCGGAGGGCCTTGTTGATCTCTTCGGTGATGCCGAACTGCTCGAAGAGTGGAGTCTCCTTGGTGTAGAGCTTGACGCGGCGGATGAGCGACGGCTGGAAGCGCTGCAGGAAGCGCAGGATGCGTTCGTAGTCGGTCTCGGTGTCGACCCAGATGGCGGAGAAGTTATCCGTAACCTGATCGCGCAGGATGCGCTCGACGAGGTTGAGGTCGTGATAGATGAGGGCGGGCGACTTGCTGGACTCGGAGCGAGTCTTGATGTCGGCCCAGAGGTTGAGCAGGAAGCGGAGGTCGGAGCGGAGTTCTTCTTCGCTGGCCCCGGCTGCAGCGGTGCGGACGATGAAGCCCCCCGCAGCGTCCCCCTTCTCGGAGAGCAGAATTTCCTTGAGGCGGCGGCGCTCACCGTCGGACTCGATCTTGCGAGAGACGCCGGTGTGGTTGACGGTGGGCATGAAGACCAGGAAGCGGCCAGGCAGCGCGATGTGGCTGGTGATGCGTGCGCCCTTTTTGGCGATGGGCTCCTTGGCGATCTGAACGAGGACTTCCTGACCGGGCTTGAGCAGGTCGGAGATGGCGGGCAGATTGGTGGCCTGCATGGACTGACGTCCACGGCCTCCGCTGCGTTCGCGGTCTCCGGCGCCGCCAGTGTTGCGGCTGCGGTCACGGTCCCGTCCGTCTCGACGACCATCGCGGCGGCCGTCACGGCGTCCATCGCGGCGGCGGCTGCGGTCTCCGTCGCGTGCGGGAGAGGCCGGAGCAGCAGCGCGGTCGAAGCCATTCGCGGTGGCGGCATCACCGCTGGGGGCGAAGCCGTCCTGGCTGACGTGGGAGGACTCGGAGTCAGCGGACTCGGACTCGTCTTCCTCGGACTCTTCGTGTTCGACATCGAGTTCGTCGTAGACGGAGTCCTCTTCTTCCAGGTCATCTTCTTCGAGGTAATCGTGCTCGTCGAGTTCTTCGTCTGCCTCGACTTCAGTGGGCCGGGTGATGGTGTCGATGGACATCTCACGAATCATGGTGCCGAGGTCGGCGGCGCCTTCGAGGGTCTCCTCTTCGTCGAAGTCGTCCATCTCTTCGATGGCGCTGGCCTGGAGGGTGAAGTCGGCATCGTCCTCTTCGGAGAATTCTTCTTCGAACTGCTCGGAGTGCGGAGCGAGAACCTCGGGAACCTCTTCGGCCTGGAGGGTCTCGGCGACGGGCGCGGGTTCGATGGCGATGGGCTCGGAGATCATGTCGCCGGTTGCGTGCAGGACGGTGACGTCGTGGTCGGCGGGGGCGGCGGCATCGATTGCGGGAGGCTGGGGCTCGGCGACGACTGGCTCGGCGGCAATGGGCTCGGCTTCGATGGGTTCGGCTTCGATGGCTGGCGCGCTCTGGCGGAATTCGCTGGGCGCGACGGGATCGATGCGGTAGGAGGCAGAGGCCTCGGTGGGCTCGTACTCCACGGGCGTCGCGGCTACAGGAGCTACGGGAGTCTCGTGGAGGATCTGGTCAGCGGGTACGAGTTCGGGGTGGGCGGCCTGGGCGACTTCGGGCTGCTCCTCGGGAACCTCGATTACGGTTGGACCATCTTCGTCGTAACGAACCTGTGCGGGAAGGGTTGCGGCAAACTCATTGCGGAGGTTGGCGCGGGTGTCGGCGGCGGGAGCGGGGGCGCGGTGCGATGCGCTGGGTTCCGGACGCGACTCCTGACGGCGGTGGCGGGAGAGGCTCTCACCGGGAAGCGTGGCTCCGCCATCCCAGCCGGTGACGAGATTGAACTCGGTCGACGGGGTGGGGATGATGACACTCTCGGGCTGGGAGGCGCGGCTTACGGGCGCGGTCTCGGCGTCCTTGCGGTACTTGGAGAGCGACTCGCCAGGCAGCACAATCGGCTCGCCCGCCGGGGCTTCGGGAGCATCGCCGTAGGTGGATTCGCCGTAGGCGGGGGTATTGTCTACCCCATAGAGGGAGGTCTTGGGAGCGAATCCGCGCGGGACGCGGGGAGGACGCTGGCCACCACGATCATCGCGCGGGCCACGGTCTTCGCGGGGGGCACGGGTGTCGGCTGCTCCGCGGGTGTCGACGTTGCCACGAGCTTCATTGCCGCGGGAGTCACGGCCACCACGGTCGCGTCCGCCACGGTCACGGCCACCACGATCACGTCCGCCGCGGCCACCGCGATCACGGCCACCACGATCGCCGCGATCATTGCGGGGTGCTGGCTCGGAGGAGAAGGCGGGGACGAAGGCCGGTGCGCGGGGTGCGGCGGCGCTGGCGTCGAAGTCGTAGGTGTTACCGGAGACGGGTGATGGGGTGAACTCGGTCTCGAAGGCGGGCTCGGCAAAGCTGGCGTTGGGCTGAACGGTCTCGAAGCCGGAGTCGGTACTGGCTACCGCCGACTGCTGGCCTTCCTCGCCTTGACCTGGGCCACGGCCACGACGGCGACCGCGACGACCACGCCAGCGGCGGCTGCCATCGGCACCGGGAGCGCCTTCGCCAAACTCGGCGGCCTCGGACGGTTCGGGCAGGATGGCTTCGGAGGCGAAGCTGGGCTGGCGGCCAAAGTCAGCCTGAGGAGTTTCCTGGCTGATGTAGTTGCCAGAGACGGGCGGGGCGTCCGGTGCTGGCTGGCGGTCGCGGTTGCCACTGCGGTTGCGATCACGGCGGCCTCGGCCACCACGATCGCGGCCACCGCGATCACCACGGTCGCTGCGGTTGCCGTCGCGGCTGGAGTCGCGATTGCTCGAAGGCTGTTCGGTGAGGGCTACTTCGCCTTCCAGGACGGGCGGAGCGGCGAGGTCGCGGTTGCCACTGCGGTCGCCACGGTCGCGGCTGTCACGGCTGTCACGACGGGGGGCGCGGTTGTCGCCGCCGGCGTGGGTGGTCTCGAAGTCGGCGGAGTCGCCCGCTTCTTCCATGAAGTCGGTGATGTAGAGGAAGGCATCGCGCTCGAGGCCGATGTCCACAAAGGAGGACTGCATGCCGGGGAGGACGCGGGTAACTTTACCGTTATAGATGGATCCGGCGAGGGTGTACTCATTCTCGCGCTCGTAATAGATCTCGGTGAGGGCGTCGTTTTCGACGATGGCCAGGCGCGTCTCGTGGGGCGTACTGGAGATATAAATTTCTTTTGACATTACGTGTTCTGCTCTTTCTGCCCGGTTTTTCCGGACGGCAGACGAGACAGAGGGAGATCGGGAGTGTCCTAGCGAAGGGCTAGGTGCAGCTCACCATGGGTGCGGACAGGCTGGGGGATGGAGAAGCGGTGAGAACGATTCCAAAGCGCGGTGCGAGGTGTTGGGACAACTCAGCCGCGAACGCACTGCGAGCGCAGGAGGACGCGGCGACACTGTGGAGATCGATGCCACGGGGGAATGCTTCGTTTGATTGCAGACATGCGGAGTTTGTGACCGAAACAACCCCAGACTCGAGAACTTGAGTTTGGGGCGGGGCCGTTTGCCGTCCGGATGCAATCATGATTTCCCTGAAACCTGTCCGGCCACGGATCGATGTCTCTGTCTGGCCGGCCTTTTCTTCTATAAAAGTCTTGATCCGCTGCCGGCGCCTTGCGCCAACGGGAGCGGGTTGTTGCGCTGGCCGGCATCTGGCCGGACAGGTGCTGCCCTAGTATTGCACCAAATCTGCTACAGGTGGACGATGTCGTCCTACGGTGGAGCAGAAAAGTTTTAGTTCACAAACCTGCGCATGCGGACGTTCATGACGATTCCGAGGGCGAGGAAGGTGAAGAGAATCGAGGATCCGCCGTAACTCATGAGCGGAAGCGGGATTCCCGTGACTGGCATCAGACCGACGACCATGCCTACGTTGACCGCGATCTGAAAGACGATAACAGCGACGACGCCCATGACGATGAAAGCTCCGGGCAGGTCAGAGGCTGTTTGAGCGTTCTGGATCAAACGCATCAATATTAGGAAGTATAGCAGCAGGACCCCGACGGCACCGACGAAGCCATGCTCCTCGCAGAAGGCTGCGAAGATGAAATCGGTGTAGGGGATGGGGAGAAAGTCACCCTGGGTCTGCGTGCCCTGGTTGGTTCCCTTGCCCCAGACGCCGCCGGAGCCGACCGCGATGAGGGACTGGCGGATCTGGTAGCCGGAGCCGCGGGGATCATCCTCGGGGTTCATAAAGCTGGTGAGGCGGGCCTTCTGGTAGGGCTTGAGCAGCTTGCCGCTCTTCCACGCGCCGCCACCCAGGATGGCAAAGACCAGCAGCAGGATGGCTGCCTTGCGGAAGCGGAGACCGCCGAGGAAGAGTCCGCAGAGCAGGATGGGGACGTAGGTGAGTGAGGTGCCGAGGTCGGGCTGGATGAGCACCAGTCCCATGGGGACACAGACCAGGGCAAAGGTCTTTCCGATATCGGTCCAGGTGAGCTCTTTGCCTACAAGGCCCCAGAAGAAACGGGCCACTGCGATGATGAGCACCAGCTTGACCCACTCGGAGGGCTGGAAGTGGATGCCGCCGGGGAGCTTGATCCAGCGGCGCGCGCCAAGGACCTTGGTGCCGACGAGTTTGACGGCGACCAGCGAGACCAGGCTGATGCCGTAGGCCCAGGGAACGATGTCGATGAGGGTGTGGTAATCGATCAGCGAGATGAGAAACATCAGCACGAGGCCGACGAGCAGGAAGCCGATCTGCTTGGTCTCGAAGCCGTGGAACTTGGTGTGGAGGGTGGCAGACTTGATCTCCAGCACCGAGATGAGCGAGAGCAGCAGCACGAAGCCGAGCAGAACCCAGTCAAAGTCGCGGTAGGCGGAGAGGCGAGGCATGTCTTACAGCAAGTTTAGTTCAGTTTCGGCGGTGGTGCATTGGCGGCGTTGGCGGGGAAGGCATCGACCAGCGAGGTGATCTTGAGGCTGGCGCGCAGGGCCGTCTCGGAGAGGGTAGTGGCGATGTGGACGGTGACGGGCTGGTTGGGGAGCAGGTCGAGATAGTTGTCGGAGAAGCCGGAGCTGGAGTCGTCCAGAGTGAGGTAGACGTCTCGGGCGAGCACCGGTGCGGACAGGGTGAGGTCAAAGCCTCCAGGAGCCGGGGTGAGCTGGCTGCGGATGCTGGCTGCGGGAAGCTGAATCTGCTTGGTGGGGGCGAGGTAGATGAGGTTGCTGGAGACGGAGTGGCCGTCGACGAGGAGGTCGGCCGCGGCAACCACGGTGTTCAAAGCGACGGGAGCCTTGGCGGAGAGTTCGGTGAGCGGCAGGTTGATATAGGTCGCGCTGGAGAGCGGCGGCAGTTGGACGGGGGTGGTCTGCTCGAGGACGACCGTGCCATCGAAGGCGAGAATGCGCAGGTGGAGTGAGGCGGTGACGGGCTGGGTCTTGTCGGAGACGACGTAGACGGCCAGGTTGCCGTTCTCGACGTGAGGCGAGACGAGCAATGGGCTGTAGAAGCGGCGAGCGTAGTACTGCAGGGCTTTCCAGCGACCGTAGTAGTCGATGGAGGACCAGGAGGCCACGGGCCAGCAGTCGTTGAGCTGCCAGAAGATGGAGCCCATGGCGCGGGGACGGTTGCGACGGAGGTTCTCCGCGCCGATCTTGATGCCTTCGGCCTGCAGGACCTGGCTGACGTAGAGGAAGGAGGGGAAGTCGCGGGGCTCGGCGTAGTCGCGCAGCAGGTAGTCGTGGATGATGGAGTTGCCCTCGTTGTTCTTCTGGTGGGAGAGCATGACGGGCGTGAAGATGCTGGTGCGGTCGGCTGGGGTAGTAAAGGCTTCGACGGTTTTCAGCTCGGGGAAGGACTGGAAGCCGTACTCGCTGACGAAGCGGAAGAAGTGCTGCTCGTAGTCCGTGAAGGGGACGCGGCCATGCCAGACGGACCAGTCGTGGGCGTCGCCGGTGGCCTGGGGCTGGCCGGCGGCAGCG
>DAICZO010000354.1 GCA_027311125.1 Acidobacteriaceae bacterium | reverse complement strand
TCTTGACAGGGGTTTGCGGTTACGCGATGCTTAGGGGCTAGGCGATGTTTAAGCTCAGGCGCGGCCTTGCGTCATCGATGCGGCTTTGGAGTTGAAGTGGCTGCGCGGTGCGCTGTGGGTGCGGTGCCCTGCCGGAGAGGTCTCCGAGACTGGATGCGCTTGAGTGTGAGCGGTGTCGAGTGGGCTGCGAAGGTTGTCTGGTGTTGTAGGTCGAGTCTGTTGCGCGAAAGAACGGAGCTTTATTGATGCTGGCGATGTGGTTGCAGGGAGTAGCGGGTGGCCTGGGCAATTTGAGCGGTTTGGCGTTGCCGGTACTATTTTTTGTGGTGCTGTACTTTTTGATGATTGCACCGAACCAAAGGAAGCAAAAGAAGTGGCAGGAGATGCTGGGTCAGTTGAAGTCCGGCGATAAGGTAACGACCAACGGCGGGATCGTCGGTACGGTGGTGTCGGTGAAGGATGAGGTTGTGATCCTGCGGGTACAGCCGGACGGGTTGAAGCTGGAGTTTGTGAAGAATGCAATCGCCACGGTAACGACGGCGGAAGAGAAGTAAGCAGCAGGCAGTGGCAGGACGAGATTGAACCGTTAAGAGACGGACGAGGAAGAGAGAGGCTGGCGGCGGCGGTGCTGGAGGCTCAGCGACGCAGGCTGCACCTTGAATAAAGATCATGGGCAAGAATCTGACCGGTAAAACGGCATTCATCGTTGCAGTATTGGTAGTGTTCACCGCTGGCATTGTGGGGATTCCACATGGCGGGTTGAAGCAGTCGATCACGGACCGGATCCATCTGGGTTTGGACCTGAAGGGCGGCACGCACCTGGTATTGGAGGTACACGTCGCGGAAGCGGTTGCGTCCTCGACGGACCGGGACGTGGCGCGGCTGGAAGCTGACCTGCAGAAGGCCGGTGTGACGGGCGCTTCGGTCGGCAAGACGGACGCGGCGCATCCGTTGGCGATTGTGGTGTCGGGGATTCCGGCGACGAAGCTGAGCGATGCGCGGGGCGTGCTGCAGGGCAACGACTACGCCAACTACGACGTGGCGACGCTGGCGGATGGCTCGTCGACGCTGACGTTGAAGCAGGCGGCGATCCACGACATTGAGACGCGGACGCTGGATACGTCGATTGAGACGATTCGCGAGCGCATCGACAAGCTGGGCGTGAGCGAGCCGACGATTCAGAAGTACGGCCTGGGCGAGAACCAGATTCTGGTGGAGCTGCCGGGCATCGACAATCCGGCGGAAGTGGAAGAAGTGATCCAGTCGACGGCGAAGCTGGCCATCCATGCGGTGGTGGGCGGACCGTACCAGAGCGACCAGGATGCGTTGACGGCGAACGCGGGCTCGATTCCTCCGGATGCGGTGCTGATGCACGGCTCGGGCTCGGCGGGCGCTCCGGACCAGGTGTGGCTGCTGAAGCGTGCGAGCGAAGTGGAAGGCACGGACTTCCGCGATGCGCAGCCGAGCACGGACCAGAATGGCCGGCCGAATATTACGTTTACGCTGACGACGGAGGCGGGTGACCGCTTCTACAAGTACACGGAGGCGCATCAGGCCTCGGGTACGACGCCGGGCTCGATGGCGATTGTGCTGGATAACAAGGTGCGTGAAGTGGCGGGAATCCAGTCGGCGATTCGCGACCGTGGCGAGATTACGGGCGGATTCACGAAGGAGCAGGCGCAGGACCTTTCGCTGATGTTGCGGACGGGCGCGCTGCCAGCGTCGATCAGCTATTTGGAGACGCGGACGGTTGGACCGAGCCTGGGCGCGGCCTCGATTCGTCAGGGTGTGGTCGCGGCGATTGCGGGCATGCTGGCGGTGATGGCGTTCATGCTGATCTACTACCGCGGCGCGGGCATCAATGCCGACCTGGCGTTGATGTTGAATTTGCTGATCCTGCTGGGCTTTATGGGCTACACGGGTTCGGTGCTGACGCTGCCGGGAATTGCGGGCGTGATTCTGAGGATCGGTATGGGCGTGGACTCGAACGTACTGATCTTTGAGCGCATCCGTGAAGAGCTGCGGGCCGGTAAGACGGCTGCGGCGGCGGTGCAGCAGGGCTTTGCGCATGCGTGGGTGACGATCATCGATACCCACGTCACGACGATTGTGTCGGCTGCGATTCTGTTCCTGTTTGGGACGGGACCGGTGCGCGGGTTTGCGGTGACGCTGACGTTCGGCTTGCTGGCGAACCTGTTTACGGCTGTGTTTGTGTCGCGCGTGATCTTCGATGCGATTTTGCAGAAGAAGGAACGTGGCGCGGCGTTGTCGATTTAGCTGGAGATTTTCTAGAGAGATTGCGGGGCCCTGCGGGGCCGCCGCTGAGGGTGTAAGAGCGTGGAACTGTTTCGTAGTGCATCGATCGACTGGTTGGGCAAGAAGTGGTATTTTCTGGGCTTCTCGCTGATTTTCTCTGTGGCGGGCATCCTGAGCATGTTGTTCTGGCACCATATTCCGCTGGGCGTGGACTTCAAGGGCGGTACGCAGGTGCGCGTGGAGTTTGCGCAGACGCCGAATGAAGACCACATCCGCTCGGCGTTTGACCGTGCCGGTGTGCGGGATGCGCGGATTCAGCGGATCAGCGATCCGAGCGGCCATGCGGCGAACAAGGTGATTATTGCGCTGCCGCAGTCGACGGCGACCGATGCGGCCCACGATGCGGGACGGCAGAGCGTAGAGAATGCGCTGTCGGCGAATTACCACGACTCGAGCTTCACGATCGAGCAGGTAGAGATTGTCGGGCCGACGGCGGGCAAGCAGTTGCAGAAGCAGGCGTTGCTGGCGACGGCGTACTCACTGCTGGGTATGCTGATCTATCTATGGTTCCGCTTTGAGTTGATCTATGGCGTGGCGGCGCTGGTGGCGGTGTTTCACGATACGCTGATTACGGTAGGCGCATTCAGCTTGACGAACCAGGAGATTACCCTTACTGTAATCGCAGCAATCCTGACATTGATTGGTTATTCGATGAACGACACGATTGTCGTCTTCGACCGTATTCGCGAGAACCTTGCGATGTCGCGGCGGGAGACGCTGTCGGATGTTGTGAACCGGAGCATCAACCAGACGTTGAGCCGGACGGTGTTGAGTTCGGGGCTGACGTTCCTGACGGTGTTGTCGTTGTACCTGTTTGGCGGAGAGGTGCTGCACGGATTTTCCTTTGCGCTGGTGGTCGGGATTCTGATTGGAACGTACTCCTCGATTGCGGTTGCGGCACCGATGCTGGTGGCGTACCAGGATTGGCGAGCGGCTCGTGGCAAGGTTGCCACGTTGCCGGCGAAGCGGGCCCGGGCGTAGTTTGCGGGCAAGCAGGAAAACGGATTTTGTATCGGGAACAATTTGCAACTGCTCGGTGTCTAAGTTTGATAGCTCTTCTTCACGATAAAGAGGCTGCATATGTTTGAAGACTCCTTGATGGAATCCGGCGGTCAGATCAAGACCAAGTCCAAGTACTGGATGATTGGCACGTTTATTTTCAACGGTGCGATTCTTGGGACCATGATTCTGATTCCGCTGCTGTATCCGGA
>DAICZO010000350.1 GCA_027311125.1 Acidobacteriaceae bacterium | reverse complement strand
GGCTGCGACCATCGGCGCGAAGTTCGCTGTGAGCTAGCGCCAATACTGGGAAGCACTTACCACACCAACCCGGCTGATTGTGAGCGTCGGCTTCGGCGCGACCAACCCGATGAAGCGGCTGGAGCGCCTGTCCATCGGCCTCAAGACGATGGGCGAGTTCTTCCCGTACCTGATGATGATGGCCGATCAGTCGGAGATCACCAACGAGATCTTTGGCGCGTTCGGCTACCCGGATGCCACGCGGTTCTTCCCGTTCCTCGACCAGAAGACCATGCAGGATCCGAAGTACAAGACGCTGATTATGCAGCTGGAGCAGATGCGCATGCTGAGCTTCCCGCACGTCGCGCAGGCTCAAGGGCGTGCCCAGCAAGGTCAGGCGCAGGCGCAGGGTCGCATCCAAGCCGCGCAGATCACCGCGCAGGCGGCGATCCAGAAGCAGCAGATGCTCAACGAGTCGAACGAGAAGATCACGGCCATGCAGCTGCAGCTGGCCAAGGTCGAGCTGCAGCTGTCGCAGGAGAACACCGATATTGCCCGCGGCGCATTGCTGCTCAAGCGCGAGCAGCTGTCGAATCAGATCGCGATGCAGCAGGAGCAGTTGATCCTCGAAGCGCAGGGCACGCCGCTGGCGAACCCGCACGCGGTCGAGGGTCCGCTGTCGCCCGGCCAGACGGCCGAGGTCCACAACCTGCGAACACCGCCTTCAGGCGCGAATCCGGTGCCGAGCGTGCCGCAGATGTTCCAGAACGCCAGCCAGATCCCGGATGGGATGACCGGCGGCGAGTTGGCAAAACGAATGGGGGCATAGTCGATGGAAGACTGGATCAGGGGTTCCGGCGATCCACAAGCACGACTTCGCAAGCGCATCGAGGACGACACCGGCTACTCGGACACCGAGCTATACGACTCGATGTACATCGGCGTCAGCGCGCTCCAGATCATGCGAGGGGTGGCCAAGACGCGCGAGATCAGCGCCGTCATGGCGAAGATGATCGCCGAGATCGAGATGGACATTCGCGATAGCACCACGCAATTGCTGGGGCACACCGATCCCGGATCACCCGAAGCCCGGCAGCTGCACTTCAAGGCGCGTGTCGCCGCCGGCATCCTGAGCATGCTCAATCGCTACATCGTTGACGGCCAGAAGGCCGAAGGCGTTATCAATCGCACGGACCCGGAGAACTGAGATGACCGAAGCAACGACCCAACTCGACACCGAGAGTAAGGCGCTCGCCACCGCCGCCGACAAGGCCAAAGCCGACCTTACGCAAGGCGCTGACACTCACGTTCCCACCGGCAGCGAATCTTCACCGCCGCCGAGGGTCGATCCATTCGACGCGCGCAAGGCGCTGTTCGCCAAGTCGCAGGCTCGCCATGATGCCGACTCTGCGGTGACGCGCGCGGAGAATCCCGGCATCGAGGATCTGGCGGCGCGGATGGAAGCCGAATCGCGCGGGCAGGAATACGTGCCCGGTGTTGCGCCGGCAGCCGATGCGCACCCAGTTGCAAAGCCTGCCGAATCTGAGTATGTTCAGGTCCAGTATCAAGGGAGAACGGTTCAGGTCGCACGCAGCGACATCCAGCGCGCCGGTTCAGAGGATCTGTACCTGCGTCGCCGCGAGATGGCGGATCAAGCAGCAGCGCTTGCAGTTGAAGCGGCTGAGATGAACCGCCGGAAAGCCGAGCTGGATGCCGAAAAGCAGCGACTTGCCGAGCTTCGAGAGGAACAACAGCGGCTGACCGCCGCGGGCCAAGATGGCCCTGCCACCAGACCGGGATACGCCACCGGCACAGCTGACCCCGCAACGGGGCCGGCCGGCAACCAAGGCGCAGATCTGTCCGAAAGAGCCAAGCAGCTCGCGGCCATGATCTACAGCGGAGATCCGCAGGACGCCGAGAAGGCGGTTCTGGAGATCCTGCAGTCGGCAAGTCGCTCAGGGCAGTCCATCGACCCCGAGCAGGTTGCTGATCTTGCGGTCGCGAGACTCAATGCGCGTCCGCAACCCGGTGGCACAAACGGTCAAACCCCGCCTGCTCCAGTAGTTGATCCTGTGTGGCAGCGCACTGTGGAAGAAGTCAATCGCGTCACGGCGCAACACTATGCTGATGTCGTGAACGATCCGATTAAGGTCCAAGAAGCCTTCGCTGAACTGCAACGGCTTTCGGCCCTTCCACAGAATCGGGACCGTCTGGTGGTGGACATCGCCCTCGATGCGTGTGAGGCGATCCGCAACAAGACGAACCCGCCGCGCGCCGCAGTGGTCGATGCCAAGCGAGGATTGCCGCCAACGCCATCGGCCGGTGGAGCGGCGCCTGCTGCGGCCGAAGCGAGCATACCCAGCGACAAGGAGTATGTGCAGCTTCTGGCCGAACGACGGAGGGGCCGCTTCGGAGCCTGATTACCAACGGAGGATGCCAACATGGCAGGGCAAGTTTGGAGTGTGAATGCTTTGGGCGGTTAACAGCATGTAGCTGCCATTAAATCTCACTGTTTGCTGGAAAACCCGAGCATGCCGACCCCCTACTACGGAACAGCGGTCGGACGCGGGCAATCAGCAGGGAACCTAAACGATGAGCGAGATAGCTTGGTTGGCTGGAGTGATTGAAGGTGAAGGATCCTACGCGCTGTCCACATGGCAGCGGTCCGAGGGTCAGGCGCCGAAGATCGGGGTACAGGTGAAGCTCTACAACACGGACGCCGGCATCATTCAAAAGGCGGTCGCGATACTTGAGAGCAGCGGTATCACCTACCATGTGGGCGAGCGAGATCAGAAGCCCATGCTCAAGCCCGGTGGCGAAGGCCACTACGCTTCACCGAAGAGCATGCTGACCATCACTGTCAGCCGGCTGGCCTCGGTAGAGAAGCTGATCAAGCTGCTGGAACCGTGGACCTTCGGGGAAAAACGGCACCGGCTCGCACTCATCCGCTTGTACGTCGAGCGGCGAGTGCAGAAGATCGCGCAAGCAGGTGGCAATTTCAGGGCCGTGTCGATCGACGATGAAGATCGAGAGATCGTTGCCCAATTCGCCAAGCTGCATCGTCGTAAGGACGCCTCAACGACTGGATGTGAGACGCCGCAAGGCGAAGGTACAGTCTGAACTTCCACGGCGACGTGGAGAGGAGTGGTCGAAGCGCCGTTCCCGCCCGCAAGGGTCAGTAGGCGAAAGCCGAAGTAACAGAACCGTACATGTATTCGGACCAGCTCAGCAACGTGCTGCGCATGGCGCTGCTCCCGACGGTGAAGTTCCGTCAGTTCTGCGACGCAAAGGATGCGATCGAGAAGGGTCTGCACTCGGGCCAGTATTTCAACTGGAACGTCTACAGCCGCGTGGCGCAGGGTGGTGGCCAGCTCGATGAGAACGTCGAGATGCCGACCACGAACTTCACGATCTCGCAGGGTCAGCTGCAGATCACCGAGTACGGCAATTCCGTGCCCTACACCGGCAAGCTCGATGACATGAGCAAGCAGCCGGTGACGGAGATCATCCACAAGGTGCTCAAGGTGGATGCGAAGGAAACGCTGGACGGTGCGGCATGGGCGCAGTTCAACGCGACCGTGGTTCGCGTCGCGCCGGCGTCCGGCACCAGCACCACGTCGGTCACGGTCGAATACGGTGTGCCGACCATCACCAACAACACGCCGATGACGAACAGCCACGTCAAGGCGATCAGCGACGTGATGAAGGAAGCGAACGTCCCGCCCTACACCGGCGACGACTACTACTGCGCCGCGTGGCCGACCACGTTCCGCACGTTCAAGAACAACCTCGAAGCGATCCGTCAGTACGTCGAGACGGGCTTCCAGATGATCATGAACGGCGAGATCGGCCGCTACGAGGGCATTCGCTTCATCGAGCAGACGGCCATCGCCCATGGTGGTGCGTGGAACGCGGTGGGTTACACCTTCCGCAATCCGGTGCCGTGGACCAACGGTCAGTCGGACTGGGCGTTCTTCTTCGGCGAAGACACCGTGGCGGAAGCCATCGTCATCCCCGAGGAAATCCGCGGCAAGATCCCGACCGACTTCGGTCGTTCGCGCGGCATCGCTTGGTATTATTTGTGCGGTTTTGGTTTGGTACATGGTGCCACAACCGCCGACCAGAGCAACGCCCGCATCTTCAAGTGGGATTCGCTGAACTGAGCGATGTGGGAACGCGCTGACAACGGCGTTCCCACTCACCCTTCAACCTTTCGGAGATACGACCATGAGTGGTTACGACAACCTCATCAGCGAAACCCTGCGTTACCCGGCAGTGAACTTCGGCGGCGGCACGACCACGCAGAAG
>DAICZO010000349.1 GCA_027311125.1 Acidobacteriaceae bacterium | reverse complement strand
GTCAGAATCATCACGCAGTCATACTGCTCCAAATTCTCCAGCGGAGTGCACGTCATGTTCAGGTTGTAGTGGCGACCGCGACCAACCGTCGGGAAGTAAGGATCGTTGTAGACCACCTCAGCGCCCTCCGCCCGCAGCAACTCAATCACCGTCAACGACGGAGACTCGCGCAGATCGTCAATGTCCTTCTTGTACGCCATGCCCAGCATCATGATCTTCGAGCCGTTCATCGCCTTCTTGTGTGTGTTCAACGCACGCGAAACCGCCTGCACCGCATGTTCCGGCATGGCTTCATTTACCTCGCCAGCCAGCTCGATAAAGCGCGTGTTGAAGTCGTACTCGTTCGCCTTCCAGCTCAGGTAGAACGGATCTATCGGAATGCAGTGCCCGCCCAGACCAGGCCCCGGATAGAACGGATGGAAACCGAACGGCTTCGTCGAAGCCGCATCAATCACCTCCCAGATATCCACGCCCATCCGCAGCGACAGCAGCTTCAACTCATTCACCAGCGCAATGTTCACGCAGCGGTAGATGTTCTCCAGCAGCTTCGTCATCTCCGCCACACGCGTCGAAGACACCCGCACCGACCGCGTAAAGATCCCCTCATACATCACCGCAGCCAACTCCGTGGCAATCTCCTCATGCCCACCAACCACCTTGGGAATGTCATGCCGAGCCACCGTCGTGTTGCCCGGGTCTTCCCGCTCCGGCGAGAACGCGACATAGAAGACACCCTGCTCAGCCGCCGCACCCTTGGTCTGCACCTTCAACCCCGCCGTACTGCCAGCCTCCAGCAGCGGAATCAGCACATCCTCCGTAGTACCCGGGTACGTCGTACTCTCCAACACCACCAACTGCCCCTCACGAATCCACGGAGCCGTAGACTTCGCCGTATTTTCAATGTAGCTAAGGTCCGGCTCACGATGCCCCGTCAGCGGAGTAGGCACGCACATGATAATCGCGTCCATATCCGTCAGCCGCGAGAACTCCGTCGTCGCCTGCAAACCCTGCGTCCGCGCCGTCTGAATATCCGTCGCAGGAATCCGGAAGATGTACGACCGCCCAGCCTCCAGGTCAGTCACCTTCTTCTCGTCAATGTCGAATCCCGTCACCTGGAAGCCGGCCGCAGATAGCAACAGCGACAACGGCAACCCCACGTATCCCAGTCCAATCACGCCGATCTTGGCAGTACGGGCTTCCAGCCGCTCAAAACGGGCCTGGGCAATCTTAGGAAAACTCACTTTTTCTGTAGCTGACATGGTCACGATTATCGCATCCGCCTTTTCATCGTTGCATTGCTGTTGTGTTGATTCTAGGTGTCCAGTTGCATTCAACCGATGGTACAAAAGTGGTAACCCACATTCTTTCCGTATCATCAGGTCGACTGCGCTGGCTGCTAGTTAGATTCAACACACGCAGAAATGGCCGCCTCAATATGAGGCGGCCATCTCAATGGGACACTTCCAGGTTCACGCAAGACCACTCCCGATAGCCTCCCGTGAATCCTCTAACTACGAGCGCATCCGGCGGAAGATCGCACCAGCAGAGCCCAACAGACCCGTACCCAGCATCATCAACGTGCTCGGCTCAGGAACGCTGGTCAGCGAAGCACTGAAGTCCACGCCCGAAGGATCGCCCGTGCCGCCAACCGGCCCGGTACCCTTCTGCTGCACCACGAACTTCAAGGTGTTTGCATCCATGCCGCTGTTCATCATCACACCATGCAGCGAGATCGTGTCCGTGATCCAGCAGGTCGGAGCATTGTCCGCGCAATGGGAATCGGTGCCCAGAGCACCAGCCATAATCAACAGGTTTCCATTCAGGTACACCGCCGTCGTATCGTCCGCCATCACAGAAAGCGTACCGGAGTAGTAAGGCATGCCAGCCGTAAAGCTCGTCGTGTAGGTATAGAAACCGAAATCCGGGTTTACCGTACCCACCGGTCCAGAGGTCACCGTGGAACCAACCCATGCAGAGTTCGGAATGGCTGGATTCCAGACATTGCTCGGATCAAGAGCATAGCTGGTTCCCGTGCCAGTCGAAGGCGTGTCGGAAGTGGCATTGAATCCGGCAAAGTTCATCGCCGTATTGTCCACGGTAATCGTCCCCGGGTTGTAGCCCGCAGTCGATCCGAAGCTGCCAAGGGTGAGGGTGTCGGCAGAGGCAAAACCACAACTTGCCACAAGTACCGCTGCCAAAGCAGAGAGCTTAATTAGATTCTTCATGTTTCCTCCTAAGTGTTCCGCCTTCAGCGGGGCCTGTCTGAAAATCGTCTCCAAACACCCACAGTTGACGCTCAGTTGGTTGCAGCCGTATGGTGTTTGACTACACGCTCATATAGCAACCACATGGCCAAAAAAAACTTCTTGAAATCAACTAGATACAAGGAACCCATCTCGACAATGTGAAAAAAGTTGCACTCAAAAATGGCAAAAGTGTCGTCTGACCAGCAAAATGGGCAGCCCGTTAGGGCTGCCCACTCGTCATCACTCTTCTCGATGGACTACGAACGCATCCGGCGGAACAGGGCTCCAGCCGAACCCAGAAGACCCGTACCCAGCATCATCAAGGTGCTCGGCTCAGGAACGCTGGTCAACGATGCGCTAAAGTCTACGCCCGAAGGATCGCCCACGCCGCCAACCGGCCCGGTGCCAGCCTGCTGCACCACGAAGGTCAACGTGTTCCACATCTCGCCGTTGTTCAACGCCACGCCATGCAACGAGACCGTGTCAACCACGCCGCAGGTAGGTGCCTTGTCCGCACAATGCGTATCCGAACCCAGTGCACCCGCCGGAATCAGCAGGTTGCCATTCAGATACACAGCCGTCGTATCGTCCGCCAACACCGACAACGTGCCAGAGTAGTAAGGCATCAGCGCTGAGAAGTTCGTCGTGTAGGTATAGAAACCGAAGTCGGGATTCACCGTACCAACTGGTCCAGAGGTAGACGTAGATCCAACCCATGTCGAGTTCGGCAGGGCCGCACTCCACACATTGCTCGGGTTCTCGTAAAAGGAGTTACCTACGCCCGACGTAGGCATGTTGGACATGGAATCAAATCCGGCAAAGTTCATTGCCGTATTGGCATTGCCCATGTTCGACCAACCGGTGGCATAGCTTCCAAGTTGGATCGTGTCTGGTGGAAAGGGACTAGCAGACGCATACGTCGCGGTTGCCACGAGTGCTACTGCCAAAGCAGAGAGCTTCAAAATATTCTTCATGTGTTCCTCCTGAAAATTCCGTCACCGTACGACGGGGTACAAAAATTTACATCCCGCTGACAAACCTTTGGTACATGTGCAAATCCCTGCCAAATTCCCGTAATCAATAGCTCGGGTCTTTGCACATGGATTCTGTACATGAACGTCATTGCATGTAAGTGGCCAAACTAAAACCCTTATATTTCAATGTATTTCGATAGAATTCTGCGCATAGTGAGCAATAGTTTTCACAAGTACTAATTAACTTCCCAATCGCTCCAAACTCTCCGCAAAATCCTGCTGCTCCATCCATTCAGCCTCAGATCCAGCGATCCCAGCTCCTATAATCGTCTTACGCGGGCATCCGTCCGTGCCAACACGTGCTCGTCGCGCATCCAACGCGACATGCCTGCTGCGGCGGGGTCTATATAGCCATAGGCGAGCGCATCGCTCAATGCTTATTCCGTCGATACAGAGTCAAATCACCAAGGAATCTATGCCCCATTCCGCTCCAATACGCACACTCCCTCCAACCCCCGCTCCAGTGCGGCGCTGGTTTAGCAGAACTCTGCTGGCACTGGTTGTTCTGGCTCCTCTGGCACTCACCCCCCCTGCTCAAGCTGCCAACCCACTCTCTGGCAACCCCCTCAACGACGGGTACCACGACCTCTACAACCTCGCCTTCCCCGCCGCCCACCAGCACTTTCAGCAATGGATGACCGCTCACCCCGAAGACCCCATGGGCCCCGCAGCGGATGCGGCCGCCTACCTCTTCTCCGAGTTCGACCGCCTCCATATCATTGACGTCGAACTCTTCGCCGACCAGACACGCTTCGACAACCGCCAGCGCCTGACCCCCGATCCTGCCATTCGCAAAGCCTTCGACGATCGCGTCGCCCAGGCCGCAGTCCTGGCCGATGCCGCCATCCAGCGCAACCCCCGCGACGCCTCTGCCTTCTACGTCAAAACTCTCCTCGCCGGCATGCGCTCCGACTACGCCTTGCTCATCGAAAAGCGAGACATCACCGCACTCAACCTCAGCAAAGAGGCCAGCGCCTACTCCAAACAAGCTCTCGCCCTCAACCCCACCCTCTACGACGCTTACCTCGCCAGCGGGGTAGAAAACTACATGCTCAGCCTCAAATCCGCTCCGCTCCGCTGGATTCTTGGCCTTACCGGCGCAGCTACCGATCGCGAAGAGGGCATCCGCCTGCTCCACATCACCGCCAGTCAGGGATTCTATCTCGCACCCTTCGCCCGCATGATGCTCGCCGTAGCCGCACTCCGCGACAACCACCCCCAGGAGGCCCGCAACATCCTCCTCGCCCTCCAAAAGGAGTATCCCCAGAACACCGTCTACGCTCGCCAGATTGAGCGGATCCCCTAGTTTTCTCCCCCCAATTTGCCGCTCGTCGCCCCACTCGTCGAGCGATCATCCTGCTTCTACTCCGCCCATCTGCTAACGAATCAGTTACTTCGCTAGTCCAACCTTCTCAGTTTCGCCATCACAGCTTCGCAACACTCAAAGGGCAATCACACGCATGCGTATCTCATCAGTCGGCACGGCCTACCCCCCTCATCGTTATCCTCAGGCCGAAATCACCAAAGCCCTCGCCCAGCGTTGGGAAGGCAAAATGGAAGAGCCCCGCATCCTCAACCGCCTCCACGCCAACTGCGGCGTAGACTTCCGCAACCTGGTCTTCCCCTTGGAGGCATATCCCTCGCTCGTCGGCTTTGGCCAGACCAATACCGCCTGGATCGCTGCTGCCGTTGAACTCGGCCAGCAAGCCGTCACCCGCGCACTCGAGGCCGCTGGCATCACCGCAGCCGATATCTCTGCCATCTTCTTCGCCTCCGTCACCGGCATCGCCAGCCCCACCATCGACGCCCGCCTCATTAACCTCATGCCCTTCCCGGTCAACGTCAAGCGCACCCCCATCTTCGGACTCGGCTGCGTCGCAGGAGCAGCCGGCATCGCCCGCGCAGCCGACTACGTCCGTGCCTTCCCCGACCAGATCGCACTCTTGCTCTCCGTCGAACTCTGCTCCCTCACCTGGCAGGATGACGATCAGTCCATCGCCAACCTCATCTCCACCGGCCTCTTCGCCGACGGAGCCGCTGCCGTAGTCGTAGCCGGTGCCAACAGCAAGCTCGCCAACACCCAGCGCCCCAGTCCCCGCATCCTCGACACCCGCTCCACCTTCTATCGCGACACCCAGCACGTCATGGGCTGGACCATCGGCGATCTAGGCTTCAAAATCGTTCTCTCCCCCGACGTCCCCAAGGTCGTCAACGACAACCTGCTCTCTGACGTCCAGGGCTTCCTCAGCCACAACAATCTCCAACTCTCCGATATCTCCAGCTACATCTTTCACAGCGGTGGCCCCAAGGTGCTCGAAGCCATGGAAACCTGTCTCAGCCTCCCACCCGATGCCCTCGCCCCGTCCTGGAAGTCGCTGCGCGAAGTCGGCAACCTCTCCGCAGCCTCCGTCCTCGCCGTCCTCGAGGATTACCTCGTCAACAACCCCGGAAAGCCAGGGACTTACAGCATTCTCGCTGCCATGGGACCCGCTTTTTGTTCTGAACTCGTCTTACTACAGTGGTGATTAATCCATCAGGCAGGCTGAATGTACGTTGAACCGAAGCTTCAAACTCGCAATCCTTTTGTTACCAAAGAAGTAGAACCGTCCGTCGTAAGATCCGTCGATGTCTTCATCGCAGGCGGGGGCCCCGCTGGCCTCGCCTGCGCCATCGCCGCCGCCATGCACGGTCTCTCCGTCGAAGTCGCCGATGGTATGAAGCCACCCATCGACAAAGCCTGCGGCGAAGGCCTCATGCCCGACACCGTCCAGGCTCTCGACCAGCTCGGCGTAGACCTCGCCACCACCGAAAGCCATCACTTCCGCGGCATCCGCTTCATCGGCTCGCCCAACCGCCGTCGCCCCGCCCGCAACACTCAGGCAGAGTTCCCTCAGGGCCACGGCCGCGGCATGAAGCGTGTGCTCCTGCACCAACTCCTCCTCGATCGTGCCGTCGCCCTCGGCGTTCACCTCAGTTGGGAGACGCTCGTAAAGCAAACCGCTCAGGAATCCACCACCAACACCATCTCGGGGCAGGGAACGACCACCCTCATCCACACCTCCCGTCACACCACCCGCGCCCGCTACCTCGTCGGCGCCGACGGCCACCAGTCCCGCATCCGCGCCGCTGCCGGACTCGATAAAGCCTCCATCGCCGCGCGTCGCATCGGCCTCCGCCAGCACTTCGCCATCGCCCCCTGGACCGACTACGTCGAGGTCTACTGGAGCGACCACGGCCAGGCCTACGTCACCCCCATCTCCTCTAACGAAGTCTGCATCGCCTTCGTCGCCCACCACAAATTCGAGTCCATCCCGCAGGCGCTCAGCTTCTTCCCCGACCTGCTCGCGCATCTCGCCACGGCTCTCCCCAGCGATCGGCCGCGTGGCTCCATCACCCTCAGCCGCAAGCTCCACCGCGTCACCCGCGACAACATCGCCCTCATCGGCGATGCCTCCGGCTCTGTCGACGCCGTCACCGGAGAAGGTCTCGCCCTCTGCTTCCGCCAGGCTCTCGCACTCGCCGACGCGCTCCAGGCCAACAACCTCGCCGCCTACCAGAAGGCCCACGTCGCCATGCACCGCCTCCCCCACTTCATGGCCCGCACCATGCTCCTGATGGATAGCTCCCCCTTCCTCCGCAGCAAAGCCCTCAACGCCTTCCACCGTCGACCCCAGCTCTTCGAGCAACTCCTCCAGACGCACGTCGGCCACGCACCCGTCCAGATCCTCGGTTCCCGCGGCCTCATCGCCACCGGAGCCCATATCCTCGCCGGATAATCCTCCCCTATCCACACCCACTGCTTTACTTCCCATCCCCATCCTTGTAATTTTGAACCCCAAGGGGACCGCAGCCGCCTATGATTGACCACGTCGCAAATCGCTGCATCCAGCTCATCGCAAAATCGAAGAACCTCGCGCCTGAAACCATCACCCTCGACACCACCTTCGACTCTCTCAACATCGACTCGCTCGACAAGATCAATCTCTCTTTCGAGGTTGAAGAGGCCTTCGCCATCGTCATCCCCGACGACGCTCTCAGCAGCCTCAAAACTGTCGGCGACGTCGTCCGCGGAGTAGAAAAACTCCTTCAGGAGACCCCTGCACCGCCGCCCGCCGTAAACTAGTCTTATCTCTCTGTGAAGGAACTCATCTCTTGCATCGTGTTGTAGTCACCGGCCTCGGCTGCGTCACCCCCATCGGCTCCTCCATCGACGAGTTCCGCTCCGCCCTCTTCTCCGGAACCTCCGGCATCGCTCCCTTCC
>DAICZO010000342.1 GCA_027311125.1 Acidobacteriaceae bacterium | reverse complement strand
GCTTGAGCATGCTCAACGGTTGCGGCAGCAAGACGATTCCCAGCATGTCGCCTGTCGCAACTCAACCCGTTACTTCGAGAGTCACAGTAACTGCTACGGCTGGATCGCTGCAGCACAGTACAACCTTCTCCCTTACTGTGAACTGACACAGCTCAACAACTGTTTCGAACTGAGTCCGTAGAGGGAGAGTTTTGACGGAGCAACTCAGGGTGTCTAACTGTTTTTGGTTCTACTCCAGAGGTTTTGAGGTTCTAGCGTCTGTGATTACGTGCAATTCTTCTCTACTCCGTAACCTAGTTTGATATGGGAGGCCGCATAGATCTACTGTGGTCTGTGCAACTGCACATTGCAGAAGGAAGTGTCTCTGATACAGGTGAAGGAATCGTGTCATGTTGTCTCCCAAACGTGCAAACGGCTTTCAGAACTGCACACTCGGTTTGAGCGGCAGCACAAGAGCATTATTGGTGCCTAAAAGCCGATCCGGATTACTGAAAAGTTCGAAAATCGTCCCCTAGTGCCGACCGATTATTTTTCAGCTTTGCACGAATGGTGGGTGAGTCGCTGGTTCCTGCGGTGTGGGAGAGTTGTGCTGGTTTTGTTGGTGTTGCGGATCGTCTTCTCTTGGTTGACTTGATGGTTTGGCGGGGCGTCTACACTAGGTGTGTTGGTGGTTTTTTGCCGCGGCCCCGGAGTATCCAAGGATGACACCCATGGAGCAGCCTCTTACGACCGGAGTTCCTACGCTTACGGCTCCGCGGTTTTATCTCACGGGTCGGCAGCCGCTACGTCCTGGGGCTATTTTGCTGGCGATGGTGGCTGCGGTTGGTGCGCTGGGTTCGGTGCTGTATGGATTGGGCCATACGGGGCATGCAGGTCGTTCGGGGGACGGCGGTGATGCGGCGCGTTCGTCCGGGGCTCAGGCGGGTGGTGGTTCGGCTGCTGATGAGAAGGATGATCCATCTCAGATAGACACGATCGTGCTGGGCGATCCGGGGGATGCGCCTGTTCCGGCGCGACGGGGAGATCATGTGAGTCCGGTTCATGCGACGGTTCTGATTCATCTGCCGCGCTTTGGGGACCAGGTGGGGCTTATTCCGGACACGCCGGCGGGCCGTTTGTTGTTTGATTGGTTGGCGGCGTTCAACCAGGCGAATTATCCGGCGTTGGGTCAGGCTCTGCCGAGTGTTGCGCCGGGGTTGGCGGGGGCGGCGCAGATTGAGTTGCGGCGAGCTACGGGTGGCTTCAGCCTGCTGTCGGCGAAGGAGGTTCAGCCGGGCGTGCTGGTCTTCCGGTTGCGCGATCAGACGCCGGTGGCGACGGAGGTGCTGGGTACGCTGCAGGTGCTTGCGAACTCGAACCCGCCGAGGGTTGCGAGCTTTAGCCTGCGGGCGGTGTCGTCGCCGGGCCAGGATGTCGCGCCGCGATGAGGTGACGGTGTGAAGTTGAAGGGCCTCCTGGCTGGATGCCGGGAGGCCCTTGGGTATTGCTGCAGCTTATGGGTGAGTTAAGTAGAGGTTATTGGGGGCCATCTTCCTGGGGGACTTCCTGGCCTTCGTTGGGGAAGGGCCAGTTGCGGTTGATGGGTTGCTGGGCTTCGCGGGTGGCTTTGGGGACTTTGTTGATCTGGAGGTTTTCGAGGAAGTGGACGCCTAGTTTGCCGGCGCTGGCGAGGTCGATGTCGCCGTCGTGGTCGAAGTCGGCGGCGATGATCTGGGTTCCGGCACTGGCGGTTCCGTTGGCGGAGAGGGTGGTGCGGGTGAAGGTTCCGGTGGTGCGGTCGATGCGGTAGGCATACAGGACGACGGGGTCGTAGGAGCCGGGGTCGTTGCAGGAGTGACCGCGGTAGCGTTTGCCGGTGATGAGTTCGGGCTGGCCGTCGCCGTCGATGTCGGTGAGCAGGAGGGCGTGGGACTGGGAGAAGGACTCGTCGATGGGGTGGCGGGTCCAGGTGCGGTGGGCGGGTGTGCCGGTTTGCTCGAGCCAGTAGAGGCCGTAGCCGTGGCCTTGTCCGTAGATGAGGTCGAGGTGTCCGTCGTGGTTGACGTCGTAGCCGAGGATGGGGAAGCCGGTGTCTCCGAGGCTCCAGTCGGGGTGCCACTCCCACTTGTCGTTGTCGGCGTCGATGTTCTGGAACCAGCCGTGTGGGGTGAGGATGTCGGGTTTGCCGTCGCCGTTGATGTCGGCGACGCCGATGCCGTGTCCGTCCTGCTCTTTTCCGCCGACGTGGTGGACGCGGGGCTGGGAGCCGGAGAAGTCGACCCAGAGGATGCCGGAGTGGTTGTAGTGGGCGAGGGCGATGTCGGGTTTGCCGTCGCCGTTGATATCGGCCATGACGCCGCCTTCGGTGTCGTAGCTATCGGCGATGAGGTGTTTTTGCCAGAGGGTGTCGGGCTTGTTGGGGTTCTCGTACCACCAGAGGCCGTTGGTGATCCAGCCGGCGGTGACGATATCGGGGAGGCCGTCGTGGTTGACGTCGATGGTCCACTCGCCGCAGTCGGAGACGAACTCGTTGTGGATGCCGACGGTTCGGTACTGGTGCTGCTTCCAGTCGCCGCCGAGCGCGCCGGGGTTCTCGTACCAGTAGGCTCCGCTGACGATATCGAGGAAGCCATCGTGGTTCATGTCGAGGGTGGTGATGCCTTCGGCGTGGTCGGTGCCGAGACGGTGGGCGAGAAAGGCGATGCGGGGTTTGCCGTCGGGGCCGTTGCCGGGAGTGGGGCGACGGAACTCGGTGGCGTGGGCGGGGTCTTGCGCGAGCGCAGCGGCGGGGGCGAGGGTGCAGAGGAGAAGCAGAGTGGAGAGTCTCATCGGGTGCTGGGTGCGTCCTTTGGCGGTAGATGTTCGGGGTGCTGTCGGTGTGTGTGGGTCGGCTGATGGGGTGGGATCAGCCGAGTTGCATGGTCTCCGGGTTCCACTTGATGACGCTGTCTTTCTCCATGCTGAGGTTGCTGAGGAGTGCGGCACCGGCGGCGCGGAAGCCGAAGGTGGCATCCTCGACGACGGGCTTGCGGGAGCGGACGGAGGAGAAGAAGTTGTGGAAGTGGTCGTAGCTGTCGCTGTAGCCCTTGGGGGCGACGAAGCGTTCGACGCCGAGTGGCGGCTCGCCGGTGGGGTGGGTGATGGGATACTTCTGGCGGTACTGTTCGACGTAGCGCTTCTGCATGTCGTCGGTGAAGGTGCTGACGGTGTAGCCGGGTTCGGATTCGCGGGGGGTGCGGCTGACGGTGACGGTGTTCCCGGCGATCTCCATGATGCCTTCGGAGCCGGTGAAGAGGAAGCCCTCGCTCTCTTCGCCGCCGTTGACGAAGTTGACGCGGAGGCTGAGATTGAATCCCTGGGGGTAGTCGAAGAGGGCGAGGAGGACGTCGGGGACGTTGCGTCCATCGTTCCAGAAGCGGAGGCCTCCGGTGGCCATGGCGCGGGTGGGGCCGTTGGCTCCGGTGATGAAGTGGGTTCCGCTGAAGAGGTGGACGAAGAGATCGCCGGCGACACCGGAGCCGTAGTCCTGCCATTTGCGCCACTGGAAGAAGCGTTCTGCGTTGAAGGGGATTTTGGGAGCGGAGCCGAGGAAGCGGGGCCAGTCGCAGGTTTCGGTGCTGGCGTCGAGGGGGACGGAGTAGTTCCAGGCGCCGATGGAAGAGTTGCGATCCCAGCGGGCACTGACCATGTTGAGTTTGCCGATGGCACCGGCAGCGAGGAGTTCCTTGGCCTTGGCGTAGACGATGGAGCTGACGCGCTGGCTGCCGACCTGGAGGATGCGGTTGGTGGAGCGGGCGGTGTTGATGATCTCGGGGCCGTCGGAGTAGAGGTGGATCATGGGCTTTTAGAGGTAGACGTCTTTGCCCGCGTTCATGGCGTCGACGGCGGCCTGTTTGTGCCAGTGGTCGGGGGTGGCGATGATGACGGCATCGACGTCCTTGCGGGCGAGGATCTCGCGGTAGTCGCGGGTGGTGGTGATGTCTTTGCCCCACAGCTCTTTGGAGTGGGCGAGGCGGCCGTCGTAGCAGTCGGCGACGGCGACGAGCTTGACGCCGGGGACCTGGAGGGCGGTTTTGGTGTCTCCCTGGCCCTGGATGCCGGCACCGATGAGGGCGAGTTGGATGTGGTCGTTGGCGGAGGTGGGGGCCTGGCCGAACATGCGGAGGTTGGTGCCGGCGAGGGCGATGCTGGCAGTCTTGAGGAAGGTCCTGCGATCCAATGGGCTCATGGGTCGGTCTCTTTCGCGTGTGCAGAATGAACTAAAAGCGAACACAGGAACGGTAAGTCATTCGCGTGTGGCTGTCCAGACGTGCGGGTGCGCGATGAGGTGCGAGCGCAGCATGGCTAAGGCATGTTGCGGCGGGACCAGAGAGGGAAGCCCTGAGGGTTGCGGAGGGTGAGTTCTGTTTCGCCTTTTTTGATGGTGCGGGCGAGGATGGTGTCGGTGTTGTTGAAGCTGACTTTGGAGCCGGTGATCTGGACGTGGTCGCCTGCGGCGAGGGTAAGGTGGTTGCGGGTGAGGAACCATGCGTGGCCGAGATGGACGTCGTAGGTGGTGGCGGTGTCGGTGGTTTTGAGCTGGAGGTGGGTGCCGGGCCAGTGGTGGCGTCCCTGTACCTGCTGGACGGAGTCGATGACTCCGTCGACGGTGGTTTCGGTGGCAGTGTTGTAGCGGGGCGGACGGGGGGTCTGCTGTTGGGCCGGTGGCTCAGGTGAAGCCGGTGCGGCTTGCGCGGCGGTGAAGGGGCTGAGTGCCAGGAGCGACGCGATGGCGAGCAGGAGGATAGTAGGACGAGGGCGAGTGTTTGTGGGCGGCATGGTGGACTCCGTGGGGTGGGTTACTGGTTGCGGAGGCTGAGGTCGTCGCCTACCAGACGGTACTGCTGCTGATATTGGGCTGATTCGCGCTCGACGATGCGGGCCTGTTCGGCGAGGCGTTGGGTGTTGGGCGACGAGTTTGCGAGTTCCTGATCCATGTTGCGGAGGTGGGTTTCGATGCGCTGCTGGGTCTGCTGCATGGTGCGGGTGCGCTGTTCGACGGCGGTACGCTGGTCGTTGTTGAGACCCTGCATGACGGCTTCGCGCTGCTGTTGCATGGTGCGGAGCTGCTCGCGGATCTGATCGCGCTGCTGCTGGAGCTGGTTGGTGCTGACGGTGGAGGCGCTGGCGGTGCGGACCATATCGCGGGTCTGGGTGCGGAGTTGCTGCATGGATTGCTCGGCGGACTGGTATTGCTGGCGTTGCTGGGTGGTGGCCTGGGTGCGGAGGCGGTCGCGCTGCTGCTGCTTGGCGGCGGTGACGGTTCCCTGACGGTACTGCGACTGAGACTGCGATTGGGTGGAGGGCCGCTGCTGGCGCGGGGACTGACTGGCTCCGCCGCCACCGGGGCGTTGGGCGGTGAGGGCTGGGGTAACGAAGAGGAGAGCGAGGAGGGCGAGGGTGAGGGGTTTCATGGTGGCTCCGATTTCCCGGGTCGCTCCTGAGGTGAGGGCGTACCCGCAGCCAGTGCCGGTAGCGTGATCAGCACGGTTGAGCGTCTGGGGACAAGCTACTGCGTGGCTTGAACCCAGCTATACGGTAGTAGCGGGGACGGGCGCGGGCTGTGATGGATATCACGCGGTCTGGTGATGTGGAGCAGGGGGCACAGCAGGGGCGACGGCGATGGATGGCCGTTGCGGCTCTGCCTGAGCGAGAGATCTGGCTCAGGCAGAGTGAGGGTTTTGGATGGGGGTTAGATCTGGACTTTGGAGGTCAGCAGGTCTTCGATGCGGACGGGAAGTTCGCGGACGCGGACTCCGGTGGCGTGGTAGACGGCGGCGGTGATGGCTGGGGCGATGCCGGCGAGGCCGATTTCGCCGATGCCACGGGCACCGTACTCGCCCATGAGGGGGTCGGGGATGTCGAGGAAGTGGACGTCGATATCGGGGGAGTCGGCGGCGGTGGGGACGACGTAGTCGGCGAAGTTGTCGTTGATGGGGTGACCGTTGCGTGGGTCGTAGATGGTTTGTTCGAGCAGGCCCATGCCGATGCCCATGACGACGGCTCCGGCCATCTGGTTGGTGGCGGTGCGCTTGGTGATGATGCGTCCTCCGTCGACGACGCTGACGACGCGGCTGACGCGGAGTTTAGCGATGCCTGGGTCCCACTCGACCTCGACGAACTGGGCTCCGAAGGAGTGCATGGAGTAGTCGAGGGCCTTGGTGTCGGAGCCGTGGCCGCCGGTTTTTCCATCGCCGTTGGCGCTGGCTAGGTTAGCCATGCGGAGGATGTCCTGGAAGGGGACGCCGGAGTCTGGGGATTGGCCTTTGCGGTGGACGCGGCCTGCGGACATGGTGAGGGTGTCGGGGTCTTGCCCGAAGAAGGGCGAGGCAGCGGGGCGTACGGCGCTGGCGAGGACGACCTTGATGGCGGCGTTGGCGGCAGCGGCGACGGAGGGGATGATGCTGGCGGTAGCGGTGGAGCCTCCGGACATGGGGCCGGGGACCAGCGAGCTGTCGCCGAGGACGACGTTGATCTTGTTGATGGGGATGCCGGTTTTGTCGCTGAGGATCTGGGCGACGACGGTGTAGGTACCGGTGCCGATGTCCTGGGAGGCGGAGCTGACGCGGGCGGAGCCGTCGGCGCGGAGGAGGACGGAGGCTTCGCTGCCTCCGCGACCTGCACCCCAGGAGGCTACGGCGACGCCCCAGCCGAGGATGAGGTCGCCTTTGCGCATGGAGCCGATCTCGGGGTTGCGTTTGGACCAGCCGAATCGTTCTGAGCCGACCTGGAGGCACTCTTTGAGGTGGCGGGAGGAGAAGGGCTTGTTCTTTTCCTCGTCGATGAGGGTGTCGAGGTCGAGGCGAAGCTGGACGGGATCTTTTTTGAGCTTGATGGCGAGTTCGTCGATGGCGGACTCGAGAGCGAAGAGTCCGGGGAC
>DAICZO010000521.1 GCA_027311125.1 Acidobacteriaceae bacterium | reverse complement strand
CTCCTGCGCCAACCCACTCCCCAAACCCAGCAGCACCACACCCAAAACTCCAACCCGTACCATCCAGCCAAATCCCATGCGCATTCCCTCCCTTACCCGTTATAAGCCATCGCTTGTTGTTTCAGTCACCACCCATCACCGGGTGCCCCATGTCTCGACTCTGAGACATGGGAATGTAAAACGCCCAAATATCCCATCTTCACCGTAGCCTCATCGCGGTGGGCATTGGCGAAGCGAACCGCTCTCCTCATCCAGCCCAACCGCTCCCGTTCCCATCCATCGCCCTACTCTCTCCTCTTCATCCTGGTCATCCATCGCGCCGAAGAGGACCAGTCCTTGCCGTCCCTTAACCCAGCCGAGCCTCCGCAGCCTTCGTCGCCTCATAGATCTGCTCAAACGACTCCACCGCATACAGCACAGGCTGCATCTCCCCGGTGTCCACCACCGTCTCCAGCACCGCGTCCAGATCGAAGTCCCGTACCTCGCACCCGCCTTCCAATACCCGCGTGCATTCGCCATTCGACGAGATCAAACCACTCCCATACACCTTGATCTCACCCTCCTGCCGAATCAGTCCAAACTCCACCGTGAACCAGAACACCCGCCCCATCCGCTCCAGCGCCACCGGATCATGCACCAGCGCCGCACACACTCGTCCATAATGCTGCAGAAAATCCGCAAACACAGGGTTCGCATGCATCGGCACATGACCAAACACATCGTGGAAGATATCCGGCTCCGGCGTGTACTCCATGCTCTCCCGCGACCGCAGCCACGTCGTCGTAGGAAACATCCGCGCCGCCAGCATCTCAAAAAACGCATCCGCTGGCAGAAACCCACTTACCGGCGTCGACTGCCAACCCGTCCGCGGAGACAGCCGTGCACTCACCGCCTTCAAATCCGGTAACAGGTCCTCCCGCAATCCGATCTGCTCAAACCCGTCCAGATACTCCCGGCACGCATGACGCCGCAACTGCGGCATCCGCCGACTCACCAACTCCGCCCACAAAGCATGCTGCTCCGGCGTGTAGTCCGCCCATACCTGCTCGATCACATACGGTGCCGCTACCGTCAAAGTCCCCGGTGCACCCGCAGCCACTCCTGCTCGACTTCCCATCGCCATCCACTCCCTGTCTGACCAGCCCGATAGGCCAACACCATCAGCCTGCAAAAGCATACATCCTGCTGCCACCCTCTCGCTCGCACCGGCCTCTGTCCCAATCCGGCACAATCCTGACCACCAGTATCTGCCTCGCTCCCGCTGGCCGAAAGATAGCTCCTCCAACCTCAACCGATGGCTTAGACTGCACATGAGTAGCTCAGGAGAGAGTCATCCAATCGACACGACCAAAAAAATGGCTCCTCCTATCCGTATGGCTCGTCGTTCTGCTCTCTGCCTTGGATTTCGCCTTCCGCGGCCCACTCCGAGCCAGCGGTGACCACGCCAACGACTTCGCCGCACCCTACATCTCCGCCCGCCTCTGGCTCCTCCAGCAGAACCCCTACGAC
>DAICZO010000331.1 GCA_027311125.1 Acidobacteriaceae bacterium | reverse complement strand
TCCTTCGCCTGCGGCGAAGGATGACAAACAAAAGAACGAGCAACAGCAAGGGCGAGAAGCAGGTCCTCCGCCTGCGGCGAAGGATGACAAACAAAAGAACGAGCAACAGCAAGGGCAAGAAGCAGGTCCTCCGCCTGCGGCGAAGGATGACAATGTCTTCCAGTCGGGTGATGTGGTGAGTGTGCTGGAGGTTTCGAGCTTCCAGTTGGAGACGGTGGAGGAGTTCCATCCGAAGATTGCGGTGGTGCTGAATATTACGCCGGACCATCTGGACCGGCATGGGAGTTTTGAGGCGTATGCGGCGGCGAAGGCGCGGATAACGGAGCGGCAGGGGCCGGATGATTTTCTGGTGCTGAATGGCGAGGATAAGGCGACGCAGATGGTGGCGGGCAAGGCCGCACTGCAGGCTGGTGGAGCGCCGCAGGTGTTCTGGTTCAGCGGGCGGCGACCGATCAAGCAGGGTGCGTTTGTGCATGGGGAGAGTGTGCTGTTTCTGGCGAAGGAGGGTGGGAAGCCAGAGCCGGTGATGCCGGTGAGCGAGATTCCACTGAAGGGCGCGCATAACGTGGAGAATGTGTTGGCGGCGGTGTGTGTGGCACGGCTGGCGGGGGTTGCGGCGGAGACGATTCGAGCGGCGGTGGTGAGCTTCAAGGCGGTGGAGCATCGTCTGGAGCTGGTGGGGACGGTGGAGGGAGTGGAGTATTACAACGACTCGAAGGCGACGAATGTGGACGCGACGATGAAGGCGGTGGCGTCGTTTGCGGGCGGTATCCACTTGATTCTGGGGGGGAAGGACAAGGACTCGGACTATACGCAGCTGGCTCCGCTGCTGCGGGAGCGGGTGAAGGCTGTTTATACGATAGGTTCAGCGGCGGAAAAGATTGAGCGTGAGCTGCAGGGAGTCGTGAAGATGGTTGCAGCGGGTACGTTGGATGTAGCCGTGAACGAGGCCGCGGAGGCTGCGGAGGCGGGCGATGTGGTGCTGCTGGCACCGGCCTGTTCGAGCTTTGACCAGTTTGAGAATTATGAGCATCGCGGCCGGGCCTTTCGTGAGTTGGTGACGGCACTGCAGTAGGTGTGTGGTGCGGAGGCCCAGGGTTGCGAGGGTTTTATTTCGCGGTACGGCGTAGCGCGACCGGGATTCTGGACGATGGGATTTCGGTTGCGGGATTTTGGCAAACGGTAAGACCAGTGTGGTGTAGTTGAGGAGCGGCAGGCGATGGCGAAGAGAGTAGGGGTGGACAAGTGGCTCTTCGGAACCGTTTTGTTGCTGGTGCTGTTTGGGTTGGTGATGGGGTTTTCGGCATCGGCGGTGATGGCGAAGGAGCAGTTTGGGTCGCCGTATCCGTACATGATGAAGCAGGCGGTGTGGGCGCTGCTGGGGATGATCATGCTGGCGGTGCTGATGCAGGTGGATTATCGCCGGTATAACAATCCGAAGGTGGTGACGTTTGCGGTGGCGGTGACGATGCTGCTGCTGGTGAGCGTGTTTGCGATGCGGGACTCGCATAATACGCACCGCTGGATACGGTTTGGGGGATTTTTTACGTTTCAGCCTTCGGAGCTGGCGAAGCCTACGCTGATACTTTTTCTGGCGTATTTTCTGCAGACGCGCATCCACAAGATGGACGACTGGCGGGGGACGGTGATGAAGGCCGCGCTGCCGCCGCTAGTGTTTGTGGCGTTGATTTTGAAGGAGCCGGACCTGGGCACGGCGCTGGTGTGTGCAGCGGTGACGATGCTGATGCTGTACCTGGCGGGGCTGCAGATGCGGTATATCGGGATGGCGATGGCGTGTGCGGCGCCGGTGCTGTATTACATGCTGTTCTGGGTGCCGTGGCGGCGGGCGCGGATGTTGGCGTATCTGAATCCGGAGGCTGATCCGAGGGGCTCAGGATTTCATATTATGCAATCGTTGATTGCGGTGGGGACGGGCGGAATTCGAGGGCTTGGGTTGATGGAAGGGCGGCAGAAACTGTTCTATCTGCCGGAGCCGCATACGGACTTTATCTTCGCGACGGTGTGCGAGGAGCTGGGGATGATTGGCGCGCTGCTGGTGGTGGGGTTGTTTGTGATGCTGGGATACCGGGGGCTGCGGGCGGCGTTTTTGTCGACTGATCCGTTTGCGCGGTTTCTGGCGTTCGGGATTACGTCGGCGGTGCTGATCCAGGCGTTATTCAACATCAGCGTGGTGGTGGCGCTGTTGCCGACGAAGGGGATTACGCTGCCGTTTATTTCATTCGGAGGGACATCTTTGTTCGTGACGCTGGCGAGTATGGGTGTGCTGCTGAA
>DAICZO010000517.1 GCA_027311125.1 Acidobacteriaceae bacterium | reverse complement strand
GCCTCGACACTATGATCCATTCTCACCCTTTATAGCCGACTTTGACCCGTGGTCAATGCCCCGCCCCGCCCCGCCGTACACCATCTTTTCTATGCGTAACTTCATTCGTGGCTCATGTAGAACAAACTCAACCGCGGCAGCTTACGCGCCTCCAGCAGTCGCTTCTGCAGAAACTGCTGTTGCACTTGCTTAATCTGTACTGCCTGCATCTTCCCACGATACGGTGCCAGCTCCCGCGAAGCCTGTTCACGCAGGGCCACAATCTCATCCTCCGCAGCCGTAGCCAGCAATCCCGCAAACATCTTCTCCTCCAGCACACTCAGCGTCCGGTCCAGATCCTCCAACGACCCGACAGGCTTATCCGCTCCGCTAGCAGATCCCTGCCCACCCGATCTCAGCCCCGCAGCCAACTCACGCAGCCGCGCCACCACACTCACCCCCGCCTCACCCAAACCCGCCTCGCCCAAACCTGCTTCGCCCAAACCTGCCGCTTCAATCTTCGCCGCATTCTCCTCCACATAACGGGCCACCCGCTCCGTCTCAAATCCGCTCTCCACCGCCACTCCGCCATCCGCTTCCACCGCGCCGCCAATCGCTGCTTCCTTCGCCTGTTCCACCGCCTCCATCACGCTCTGCGAGCACCACGCCAGCCCGTTGATCCGCCGCGCCTTCGCCTTCCCCCGCAGGGCCTTCGCATCGTAGTGGTCAAACGCGTTATCGATCCCACGCAGCACCGCCTCCAGCGGCAGTCCTGCCTCCCGCCACGTCTCAATCAACGCCCAGTCCAGCGTAGACAGCATCAGCAGCGATCCCCGCCGCTGCTGAAACCGCTCCTCAATCTCCGTAAAGTAATTAAAGTAATTCTGCATCCTGCCAAGGCGTGTCATCCTGCTAGACCTGAGCCTTACGTCCCCCGCTCTTATTTCGGTCCATATTCCGCTCGTAGATAATCCGCAGCCCTGTCAGCGTCAACATCTCATCCACCGCACCAATGTACTTCGATCCACTCGCGATCAGCTTCGCCAGCCCACCCGTCGCCACCGTCTTGGTCTCGGGGCCCATCTCCGCGATCATCCGCTCCAGTATCCCGTCCACCAGCCCGATATACCCGTAATAAAGCCCTATCTGGATGTTGTCTACCGTCCCTGTCCCAATCACCTTGGCCGGCTTCTTCACGTCGATCCGCGGCAGCCGCGCCGCCCGCGCAAACAACGCATCGGCAGAGATCCCCAGTCCCGGAGCAATCGCTCCCCCCAGAAACTCACCCTTCTTCGAGATCACATCGAACGTGGTTGCCGTACCCATATCCACCACGATCGTCGGCCCGCCAAACCGCTCAAACGCAGCCACACTATTCACAATCCGATCCGCTCCCACCTCCGTCGGATTATCCGTCAACACCGGCAATCCCGTCCGCACCCCCGGCTCGATAAACAGCGGCTTCACATGGAAGTACATCTCGCACACCCGCCGCAGCATGGAGTCCAGCGGCGGCACCACCGACGAC
>DAICZO010000330.1 GCA_027311125.1 Acidobacteriaceae bacterium | reverse complement strand
GGTCTGGTCTACTCGCCCTCTGCCGGCCACGCCTGGGCCAGCCTGGAGTTCCTCGATCACAGCGTCAAGCTTGGCTGGTTCCTCCGCGCTCTCCACGGCTGGGGTTCCGACTTCATGATAGCCGTCGTCCTAATCCACATGGCCCAGGTCTTCCTCTTCGGTGCCTACAAGTTCCCCCGCGAACTCACCTGGATCGTCGGTGTTCTGCTGCTTCTGCTCACCCTTGGCATGGCCTTCACCGGACAGGTCCTGCGCTTCGATCAGGACTCCTACTGGGGCCTCGGCATCGGCGCATCCATCGCCAGTCGCGTCCCCTTCATCGGTGGCGCACTGGTCAATCTCATGCTGGGCGGTCCCATCATCGCCGGTCCCACGCTCACCCGATTCTTTGCCTTGCACGTCTTCATCCTGCCCGGCCTGCTGCTCGCCTTCGTCGGCGTCCATCTCTGGATGGTGTTGCGTCTCGGCATCAACGAGTGGCCCATGCCCGGCCGCGTCGTCAGCAAAAAAACCTACGCCCGCGACTACCACAAGCTCACCCAGGACACTGGCATCGCCTTCGTACCCGATGCCGCTTGGAAAGACGTCATCTTCGCCGCTGCCATCATGCTGGCTGTCATGGCCTGCGCCTTCTTCTTCGGACCCTTCGGCCCCACCGGCCAGCCCGATCCCACCATCATCCAGACCGCACCCAAGCCTGACTTCGCCTTCCTCTGGATCTACGCTGTCCTCGCCTATCTCCCGCCCAGTCTGGAGACGCCCGTGCTCTTCATCGCACCCGTCCTCGGCATCGGTGCCATGCTGCTGCTCCCGCTGCTCTCTCCCGAGGGCGAAAAACACTGGTCGCGCCGGCCCGTCGCCGTCCTCATGGTGGCTGTCATCGCCGTCACTCTCGGCGTCTTCACCCACCTCGGCACCTACACCCCGTGGAGCCCCATCATGGACGCATGGACCAGCGATCCCATCCCGGCAACCTACCTCCACAACCGTACCCCGCTGGAGCGGCAAGGCGCACTCGTCCTGCAGGATAAGCAGTGTCGCAACTGCCACTCCGTCGGCGACTCCGGTGGCCTCCGTGGCCCGGCGCTCGACGGCCTCGCCAGCCGCATGACCGAAGACCAGATCATCCGTCAGGTCCTGCAGGGCGGCGGCAACATGCCCGCCTACGGCAACGCCCTCAGCCCCTCCGAGACCACCGCCCTCGTGCGCTTCCTCACCACCCTGCGCCCGGCCAACCAGCAGAACGCCATCGACGCCTCCAGAAAACTGGCCGGGCAGTAGACCACCACCAACCGCCACCGTTCCTGTTCTCGTACAGTTACAGTCAGCCACAGACGGATACACCGCACCATGCAATCTGCAGCCCAGGCAATCATCGCGGAGTGGTCCCCACCACCCTTCCTCACGCTATCGATGCTGCTCGTCGCAGCCATCTACACCCGTGGCTGGGCTCAAATCCGCAAAACCCGCCCCACCCAGTTCCCAACCTGGCGTCTGCTCTGCTTCCTCCTCGGCATCGCCACTCTCTGGGCGGCCATCGCCTCGCCGCTCGATGGCTTCGCCGACGCACTGCTCAGTGCGCACATGATCGAGCATCTGTTGCTCATGTCTTTTGTGCCGCCTCTGCTGCTGCTCGGACAACCCGTCGTCCCCATGCTGCGCGGCCTGCCTCGCGTCGTCACCCGCACACTCCTCGGCCCACTCATCCGCCGCCCGGCGCTGCGTTCCTTCGGCCACTGGCTCACCTCGCCTCTGGTCGCCTTCTTCGCCATGAACCTCACCTTCCTCGCATGGCACATTCCCACCGCCTACGACTTCGCCCTCGAGCATGAGTTCTGGCACGATGTCGAGCATCTCTGCTTCCTCGGCACCTCCATCCTCTTCTGGTGGCCGCTCCTCCGCCCCTGGCCCATGCGCGCCCCACAACTCGGCTGGTTCATGCTCCCCTACCTGGTGCTGGCCGACATCATCAACACCATGCTCTCCGCGTTCCTCGCCTTCTGCGACCGCCCCGTCTACGCCTACTACCTGCAGCAGCCCAACCCCTTCGGCATCGCGCCCATCATGGACCAGCGCGCCGGCGCCGCCGCCATGTGGGTCATCGGATCGACCGTCTTCCTTATCCCCGCCATGGCCATCACCTTCAAGCTTCTGCAGCAGCCCTCCGCACAGCAACAACCCGCCACTGTCCGATAAGCGCTCGCCGCCTCCTGCTCTATCCCCACCTGCCTGCCCAACCCAAACACCCCGTCATCCTTGACGATTCAGCTCACAAAGCACTAGTCCCGTATGCCGTATCACCAAGGCGTGTGACTGAAAACACAGAATCCACCAATTAGTTGCTCCTATCGTTGCGCCAGAAAGTAAGTAGCTGTGGTGCTGAACATGCCAACGCTACCCGGCGAAATGGAAGTGAGTTTGCTCACCCCATCCGCCCACAAGGAGTAGGCCACAGCAGACTGGGTCAGAACCGCGCAGCAACCAGACTATCGGGAGCAACAGGTACGACGGAGGATGGAAATGAGAAAGCTTGTCAATCTTGCAGCTTTGGTCGCATGTGTCAGCATCTTCTGTCTGGTTCTCGGCTGTGGCAGCAGTCAGCACACCTACACCGCATCCAGCATGACCCCAACCCAACTGGTCGCGGGCGCTGGTGACTTCACCCTCACCATGACCGGAAGCAACTTCAATAACAACTCCAAGGTCTCCTTCGGCTCCGTCGTGCTCTCGCCCACCGCTGTTACCTCCAATAGCCTCAGTGTCACCGTGCCAGCCTACGCCACCGCCAATGCGGGTGTTGTCGACGTTAAAGTCATGGGCGACTCCATCTCCGCTCCGCTCCAATTCACCATCAATAACCCCCTGCCAGCGGTGGTGGTACTCTCTCAGCAGACCGCCATGCTCAACGGCGCGTCCTTCCCGCTGGACATCACCGGAACCAACTTCGTCTCCACGACGACCGTCAGTATGGGCGGTCAGTCGCTGGTTCCAACCACGGTCAGCCCCACGCATCTCAGCGTGCTGGTACCTGCGGCGCTGCTCACCGCGGCCAACGTCATCCCGCTCACCGTGGTCAACGCCTCCCCCGGCGGCGGCAGCTCCAACGCACTCAACTTCACCGTACTCAATCCCGTACCAGTTCTCAGTTCCTTCTCGGTTCCCAGCGTCCTGGTCGATAGTCCCGATCTGGCCTTGACCATCAATGGCTCCAACTTTGTCGCTGGCGCAACCGTATCCTTCGGCGGCACAGCGCTCACACCCACCGCGTTGACCGCAAACCAGATTGCCGTCCTCGTACCCAGGGCTGCCTTCACCACCGGCACCGTTCTTTCCGTCACCGCAACCAACATCTCGCCCGGTGGTGGCCGATCCAACGCGCTTCAGTTCACCGTCAACAATCCAGTACCTGTCCTCTCCGCACTCTCGCTCACCAATACCCTCGTCGACAGTGCAGAGTTCACCTTGAATCTCGCCGGAACCGGATTCGTACCCGGTGTAACCGTCATGTTTGGCAGTACACCCCTCGTACCCACTGCCATTACGTCAACGCAGTTGTCCGTGCTCATCCCGAAGGAGTCCCTCACCACCAGCGGCGTCTACTCCGTCACTGCAACCAACATCACTCCCGGTGGCGGCATCTCCAACGCGCTTGAGTTCACCGTCGAAAACCCCGTACCGACCCTCACCGCACTCTCACTTACCAGCATCGGGGCTGGCAACCCAGACTTCGCCCTTACCCTTACCGGAACCCAGTTCATTGCGACCTCCAAAGTCAACTTCGGCGCAACTACGCTGACTCCTACCGCCTTCACCCCCACTGCGCTGACCGTTACCGTGCCCGCGTCCCTGGTCGTCGGCGGAGGCATCTTCCCCGTCACCGTCACCAATCAAGGCCCTGGCGGAGGCACCACCACTGCCATCGACTTCACAGTCATCAACCCCGTACCCGTCCTCACTGCGCTCTCGCAGCAGAACGTCGTCCTCGGCAGTCCGGTCTTTGACCTCCAGATCACCGGCACCGGTTTTGTTCCGCAGAGCACCGTCATGTTCGGAACCTACGCTCTGCTGCCGTCGTCCGTTACGCCAACCCTGCTGACCGTGCAGATTACCCTGGCCGCAATGTCCAAAGCCGGATCGTTGACCATCACAGTCGTCAACCCCACCCCTGGCGGCGGAACCTCCAACGGGTTGCACTTCGTCGTGCAGAATCCCGTCCCGGCTGTATCCACACTGACGCCCACCAGCGTGACCGCCAGTGCAGCCGATACCGTCCTCACCATCAGCGGCACGTCCTTCGTCGAAGGCACCACCGTGACCGTCGGAACCACAGTGCTCACACCACTGTCCATCCAGCCGCAGACCCTTACTGTTGCAGTCCCGGCGGCCGAACTCCTCGCCGCAACCTCCATCACCCTCACCGTCGATAACCCGACGCCCGGTGGTGGGCCATCCAACACCGTGACCCTCATCGTTCACGGCAAGGCTGCCGCAAGCTGGCAGACCGTGGTCAACAACACCATGACCATGCCCAATACCACCCAAAACTTCAATACCTACAACCAGCCCTCGGTAAACGCTCACGGAACCGTCGTCTTCAAAGGCCAGGGGCAGGGAAAGAATGGCCCCACCTTCGGCATCTACGAGCGCAATCTCTTCGGCGGTGGCAAGCCCGGCATCACCTCCATCGCAGATAACAGCACCGCCGTGCCCCAGCCCAATAACACCACCTATAACGGACAACTGGCGACCTTCACCCAGTTCACCTCCTTCCCACGCATCGACATCGGTTCCGATACAGTCGCCTTCCGCGGACAGTCGCAGCCCGTCCTGACCTACACCCTCCCCGACGGTACCGAAACCCGCGCAGGCAGCACCGGTATCTTCTCCAACCCCACAGGTCCGCTTGAGACCGGCGCAGGCCTCTTCGGTGCCGTGCCCAACTACGCTTACTTCGAGGTTCCAGGTGCGCCGCCGGCTACCCGCTTTGACCAGTTCCCGGGTTCGCCAGCCGTCACCGGCGGAAACATGCTGGTCTTCAAAGGCAACTACACCGTCAACAACATCAGCAAAACCGGTGTCTTCTTCCGTGACATGGTCAACGGAAATGGCCTCTCGGCAGTGCAGTTGATCGCCAACTCCGACACGCTCATTCCCAACCAGCCCTCCGGCGGCACGGTCGTCTTTGGTTCGACCGCACCACCCAGCGCAGTCAATGGATTGGCAGTCTTTGTTGGCTTGGATAATGAAGACGCACCCACTATGGGCGGTCTCTACGCCGCACCGCTCACTCCCAATCCCACCCTCCAGACCCTCGTCGCCATCGGCGATCAGGTCCCCGGACAAGCGACCGGAGCCACCTTCAACAGACTCAGTGAAGGCCTCGCATTCGACGGACGCTACGTCGCCTTCTGGGGTGCATGGGGCAACCAGACCAGAACCCGTCTGCTCCTTTGTCCCACCGATGGCAATGCCGACATCATCGCCGCATGCAACCAGATGTATCCCAACGGCTATCAGGCAAAGATCCCCGTCAATCAGGGCATCTTCGTCTACGACCTCACCACCTCGACCTTGACCCCCATCACCACCAACGCCGTCGAATTTGACGACTTCATCTACTGGGTCTTCTCCGGACGCCCGCCCAACGTCGGTGGCGCCTCCACCGACGAAGTCCCCGAGCCTCCGCGCTGGCGCTCCTCGTCCTTCATTGCCTTGGCAGGTCAGGCAGGTAACTCCTTCGAAGTAGCCTTCAAAGCCAGCACCGGCTCCGTCGATGGAATCTATCTCGCCCAGGGACCAACCGTACTGCCCGTTCAAACCGTGCTCGACACCACCATGCCCGGTACAACCCTCGATCCTCAGGCCCCCATCGGGTCGTTGATCTCAACCGTAGGCATGGAGCGTGACAGCCTTCGCAGCAATTGGATCGTCGTCACCTCCAGCATGCTCGACTCCCTCACCACCGAAAGCGGAGCCGGTGTCTACATCACCAGGATCACGCCGCAATGACCATGCGCGGCAGCAGGGAGACCATCCCTCCTGCCGCGCCCCGTCACCCCCGTCGATCTGCTAAGCAAGGGAATAAGGAGTCTCTCATGAAGTCCTCATCCACATACCTCAGTCAAATCTGGTCTCGCCTCTTCTTCAGCTTCGCCATACTCGCTGCATTCGGGATCATGGTCTACCTCACGGCCTGCGGCGGCAGCAGCA
>DAICZO010000494.1 GCA_027311125.1 Acidobacteriaceae bacterium | reverse complement strand
GTCTGGGGGACGGAGAAGTAGACGGAGTGATAGGCGTCTACACCGCGCAGGACGATGGTGTCAGGCACGCCGACATCGGAGAGGGAGAAGATATTGTCGAAGCTGCCGGGCGCTACCGGTCGCGCGGGGACACCGCCATCGGTCGTCTGCAGTGCCGCCACGGAGGCGGCTGACTGCGGTCCGACGGCTGCGGTCGGGGCAGTGGCAGGGAGCATTTGTGCGGAGAAGCGGGCGCCCTGCAGCGGACGAAGCTGAGCAGAGATGCTGGTGGAGGCGAGCAACAGAGTGAAGAGCAGGAGAGGCACGACACTGGTCGCGAGCTTGCCCTTCGGTGGAGTTTTCTTGGTCTTCATCAAACCTCGGAATGTCTGTGTTAGTCCCTTGATGGAGAGGCGGAAGATGAGGCCGAGGCTCTTCATAGGCTTATCGGCTTCGCGTGTCTCGCCCCATCCGAGCCAACTGTCGGCGCGGGAGTAAAGAACCATGGTAAGTGCTTCCTCTTCCTGGAGGGTGAGCGGGTCGAACTGAACTCGGAGCAAATTGTCTCTGACACCGATGACCGTGGCGGGCAAGGTTGCTTCGCCGTCGAGGACGGGGAAGGTGAGTTTGACGAGGTCGCCGGGCGTAGAGACAAAGTTGTGATCGACCTTGATCATGGCTCCGCCGCTGGACATGTCTGCGGTGACACCTTGCACCCGATTTCCGTTGGGGAGGAGGATATCTGCCTGGACTGCCATGGTGACACGAACAGTCTGGCGGCGCTGCTGGTTCTCCCAGGCGACGGCGACACAGACACCGAGCAGGACCAGGTTGAAGCAGACCCAGATGAGATTCATGATGATGGTGCCGGGGTGCGTTCCGTCGAACATGCCTGCGGGGATGTTGAGCGGCCAGATCCAGTCTGATCCTGGCATCTGCCAGTAACGGGGGATGGCGCAGAGCATGCCCGCGACGTTCATGCCGATCATCAACAGGAAGGGTTGGGCGATGCGCTGGTCGAAGAAGGTACGGTTGACGACGCCGCCTTTTGCAGTGACGTCGAAGCTGCCGAGTTTGGGATTGACGATCGCCAGCAATGTGGGCAGCAGGATGTAGGGCGCCAGAATGGTCTCGTAGATTTCATTCCAGAAGGAGTGGCGGTGTTGTCCCTGAATACGGGAGTTGGTCATGCTGGAGAGAACCAGGTGAGGAAAGGCATAGGCAAGAATGGCAGCCCAGTAGCCTGGGACGTTGGTATGCCCAAGGACAAGGTAGATCAGTGGAGCAGTGAGGAAGATGAGTCGCGGGAAGGCGTAGAGGAAGTGCGACATGGCGTTGAAGTAGCAGATGCGCTGCGCGAACTTGAGCCCCTTGGCGAAGAGTGGGTTGTCGGTGCGGAGGATCTGGATCATGCCGCGGGCCCAGCGGATACGCTGCTTGACGTGACCGCTGAGGCGCTCTGTTGCGAGGCCGGCGGCTTGTGGAATGTTGATGTAGGCGGTGTTCCAGCCGTTGGTCTGCATACGCAGTGAGGTGTGCGCGTCTTCGGTTACGGTCTCGACGGCGATGCCGCCGATCTCGTCCAATGCGGTGCGGCGAAGGACGGCGCAGGAGCCGCAGAAGAAGGTAGCGTTCCAGAAGTCGTTGCCGTCCTGAACGATGCCGTAGAAGAGTTCGCCCTCGTTGGGGATGATGCGGAACTGGCTGAGGTTTCGCTCAAAGGGATCGGGCGAGTAGAAGTGGTGGGGGGTCTGGAGCATGGCGAGCTTGCTATCGCGCAGGAACCAGCCAAGGGTGACCTGCAGGAAGCTGCGGGTCGGGACGTGATCGCAGTCGAAGATGGCGACGAAGGGCGAGTCGAGACGCTCCAGAGCGCGGATGGTATTGCCGGCCTTGGCGTGTTTATTGTCGTCGCGGGTCATGTAGCCGACGCCGGCTTCTTCGGCGAATTTACGGAATTCCTCACGTTTACCGTCGTCAAGGATGTAGACGTTGAGCTTATCGGCTGGCCAGTCAATGTTCATGGCTGCGAGCGCGGTGTAGCGGACTACGTTGAGCGGCTCGTTGTAGGTGGGGATGACGAGATCGACGGACGGCCACATGTCGGGGTCGTCCGGTAGCGGGACGGGGGTGCGACGGAGGGGCCAGAGGGTCTGCATGAAGCCGAGATA
>DAICZO010000493.1 GCA_027311125.1 Acidobacteriaceae bacterium | reverse complement strand
TTCCTGGTCCCACCAGCCCCCCACCTCCAGCGTCGGAACCTCCACCTTGGTCAACCGCTTCTCCACTGCCATGTCCTGCCAGAACTTCGTATAGCTCGGCTGGGTCAGAAACACCTTCGCCGTCGGCAGGTCCGACATCTTCGCCGCCTTCGCCGCACCCGCAAAGTTTCCATTCTTCAAAAAGAAATCAAACGTATCGTCCTTCGTATCGACCCGTACGTCTGTCTTCTGCCCTTCCAACTGCTGCACATAATCGAACCCGTACGTCTCTCGAAACGCACCATTATGGAAGAAGTCGTCTCCCATCCACACATCCGTCATCGGAGCCTGCGGACTGATCGCCTTCACCGCCGGATGCGCATCGATCCCTGCCATCATCGCCAGAAATCCCGGATACGACACCCCCATCACACCCACCTTGCCACTGTTGTTCGGCACATTCTTCAGCAGCCAGTCGATCGTGTCCCGCGTATCCGTCGTCTCGTCCACATCGTTCTTCGTCACATGCGCCACAATCGGACGGTTCATCACAAACTGACCCTCCGATTTATATCGCCCCCGTATATCCGCAAACACAAAAATGTACCCACTCGCCGCCAGCTCCGGCTTGCTTGCGTTCACTGCATTCGACGTGTATCCATCCACGCCATACGGCGTCCGCTCGATCAGTATCGGTAACGCCTCCCCACTCTTCTCCGAACCCACCGGACGCAGCATCACCACATGTAGCTTCGCCCCATCCCGCACCGGAATCATCGCCTCACTGCGCGCGTACTCGCGAAAATGATTCAACACCACCGCCGCATCGCTGAACCGAACATACGTTCGCATCGCGCCCTTGCTGCCCACCTGCAGCCCCGTCACCTTGCCCGCCGCACTCCGCTCGAACACCACCAGCCGCGATGTGCCGTCGATCCCAAACTCATCCCCGCTTCGCGCCGTCAGCTCCGCGCGCGGCGTACGCTCTCCCTCCACCGTCAGCCCATGCCCCGCGACGTTCACCGCCAGAACCACGTCCGGCTCCTCGGCCAACCGATACTCCCCCACATACGCCGCCAGCGGCTTCTGCTCGTCAGCCGCAGCCGCTCCCGTCGCCATCGATGCAGTGACCGTCGATCCAGCTAACATCGATCCAGCGGCGCTCACCGGCCCCATGCCCCACCCTGCCAACACCAACACCGCAACCAGACCAAGCTTCATCGTGAGTCTCCTCAGAATAAAAATCGACGTCTTTCCCAGCACTCCAACCTAATACGATTCAACTCACCCACATCGTTAGCAGTCATCGGCCGTGGACCACACGCCTAACAGGCTTCCCTGAACATGTAACCAGATTCGATACATTCTCGATCAGGCCATCAAGCCATGCCCGCGCCTATCGTCCACGGCTCCCGACACGCTGTTTAGCTGGCAGCAACTTCCGGGCTGGCCGCGCACTGAAAGCCAACCTTGTTATGCGAGCCATCGCAGAACGGACGCTTCTCGCTCGCACCGCACCGGCACAACGAGATCGCAGGCTTCCCCGTCAGGTCCCACTGCTTGCCATTCGCATCTACCATCTCAACCGGTCCTTCAACCCGCAGCGGGCCATTCGGACGCACAATAATCTTTACCGCTTGTTCCGACATCGTTTTAGTGCTCACTCTCTTACATAGGATGTGCCCAGCATAGCAAACCCCCAGCACCTCCGCAGCACCATCGCCATCCATACCGCCAGCCCCCAGCCTAAGCCCCCAGAC
>DAICZO010000492.1 GCA_027311125.1 Acidobacteriaceae bacterium | reverse complement strand
GGGCGCGGGGAGTTGCCGGGGAAGGTGCTGGTGCAGACGTACCATCCGGACCACTACGCGGTGAAGTTTGCGGCGGAACATGACTATCCGGGGTTTGTGGCGAAGGAGCTGCAGTATCGGCGGTGGATGCACTATCCGCCGTATGCGGTGCTGGCGAATGTGGTGGTGCAGAGCGAGAAGCTGGAGGAGGCGACGGGGTGGTCGGGGGTGCTTGGGCGGTGGTTTGAGCAGCAGCGGCTGGAGAAGGTGCGGGTGCTGGGGCCGGCTGCGGCTCCGATTGTGCGGCTGAAGCGGATCTACCGGTACCACTTTGTGCTGAAGGCGGAGAAGCGGCAGGTGTTGGGCGCGGTGCTGCGGGGGATGCTGCGGCACGCGGAGGCACAGGGGATTCCTCGCCGCGGGGTGGTGGTGGACGTGGATGCAGTCCACCTGATGTGACGCGGGCAGAGATAGGGCAGGGTGCTGAGGCGAGGTGCCTGAAGCGCCCTAGTTGAGCAGATGCAGCTCTTTACCGGGCTTGAAGCGGACGGCCTTGCCGGGGGCGATGGTGACTTCTGCTCCGGTGCGGGGATTGCGTCCGATGCCGGTTTTGCGCGGCTTGACGGTGAAGACGCCGAAGCCGCGAAGCTCGATGCGATCACCGGCAACAAGCGTCTGCTTCATGCTGTCGAAGATGGCGTCAACGGCTGCCTCTGCTTTGGTTCTGGGCAATCCGGTACGTTCTACAACCCGCTGTATCAGATCCTGCTTAATCATTTGGGTCGCCGTCCTTGGGCTGTATTTTTATTAGTTTAGCCAGTGTGAAGTAAATCCTGGGATGTTGAGCCGATAGTAGAAAGTCAGGGGGAGATTGTCAACGCCAGAACGCTACCGTAAGATGGTGAAACTCAACAGAGGCCACATTTTAGCGGATGTTGCGGCTGGAATGCGCTGTTTTGGTGCGTTGTTGGGAACGACCTGGTGGACGGAAGGGAAGTAAGCGCGTGGCTATCAAGAGTGATCGTTGGATACGGGAACAGGCAGTGAATCACGGGATGATCTCGCCTTTTAGCGAGAAGCAGGTGCGGGAAGGCGTGATTTCGTATGGCCTTTCGTCGTATGGGTATGATCTGCGGGTGTCGGATGAGTTCAAGATTTTCACGAACGTGAACAGTGCGATTATCGATCCGAAGGCGTTTGATGAGCGGTCGTTTGTGACGGTGCAGGCGGATAGCGTGATCGTTCCGCCGAATTCGTTTGCGTTGGCGCGGTCGATTGAGTATTTCAAGATTCCCCGGGACGTGCTGACGATTTGCGTGGGCAAATCGACGTATGCGCGGTGCGGGATTATTGTGAACGTGACGCCGTTTGAGCCGGAGTGGGAGGGATTTGTGACGTTGGAGATCTCGAACACGACGCCGCTGCCGGCACGGATCTATGCGAATGAAGGGCTGTGCCAGATACTGTTTTTCCAGTCGGACGAGGTGTGCGAGGTCAGCTATGCGGACCGGAAGGGCAAGTATCAGAACCAGCAGGGGATTGTGTTGCCGAAGCTGTAGTTCTGGTGATTGGGAACGGGTTGCGGTTGGGTTGCGTAGTAAGAGTTGTGAGCCATGTTGAGAACTGGAAGGGCTCCTGACACGATGAAGACCAATGCTGTGGATGGAGTACTGCGGGTCGGGCTGGTGGCGACCGATCCGCTGCGGATACTGGGGCTGCAGACGATCTTTCAGGATGGTCAGTCGGTGGAGATTGTGCTGCTGACGCTGGCGGGGACTCTGGAGGAGGCTGGGTTGTCGATGGTGATGATCGACTCCAGTTGCACGGAGTATCTGTTTGAGTTGCTGGCGACGTTTCGGCGGACGCACCGGCGATTGAAGGTGATCGTGCTGGGGTTGGAGACGGACCACGAGTATGTGCAGCGGGTGATTGCGGCGGGGGCCAAGGGATATCTGGCGCACGGGGCCAAGGAGAGCGAGGTTCGTATGGCCATTGAGGTGGTGGCGGACGGATCGCTGTGGGCTCCACGGAAGGTGATTGCGAGGCTGCTGGAGTCGACGCAGGATGCCGCGGGCCCGAGCGGAGTGGTGGGGACACCGCACATTACGGAGCGTGAAGGGCAGGTGCGGCTGTTGCTGGTGGCGGGACGATCGAACCGTGAGATTGCGGTGGTGCTGGGGGTGGACCCGGTGGCGGTGAAGAGCCATGTCTGGCGGTTGATGCGGAAGGTGGGTGTGCCGAATCGGATCGCCCTGACGATGGAGGCAGTCAGCCTGAATCTGGTGCCGAGGTAGGGCGCTGGCTGTTTACTTTTTAGTAAACAGTAATCGTCCAAAGGTATATATACCTTAGTACCGTTGTGGGGTTGGTCGAGGTGAGGCAAAGTGAAGGAGCAATACAGACCTGGGAGAAGGGCTGTATCCAACGCTTCAGGCTTGCCTGTTTTGTTGGATATGGCCCTATTTTTTTGTGGTTTGGAGCGCGGTTGGGATTTGGGTTGGAGTGGGTGGGTTGTGGCGGTGTTGACGTCCAAGCAACTCCGGCGGGGTAACGTCCATCCTATGAACTGTTGCAGGAAGTTGTGCCTGACGGCATCGGGGCTGAATTCGATGTTGCAGGCAGTATGATTTTGTAGTTTCAGTACGGGAGAGTTTGAATGATTAAGCGGATAGCAGTGGTTGCATGCGGCGTAGCGATGATGGCGACGTCGATTTCGGGGTTTGGCGAGACGGACAAGACGAAGCTGGCAGAGCGCTTGACGGCTGCGCAGACGGTGATCAACCAGAT
>DAICZO010000477.1 GCA_027311125.1 Acidobacteriaceae bacterium | reverse complement strand
AATCCATCATCATCAACATCCCCTTCAACAACGCCGGCCTCAACTATCACAACGCTACCGAAGCCAGTTGGCGCCTGCCCCTGCCCGCCACCTTCGTGCTCGATCAAAACAACGTCATTACCTTCAGCGAGGGCCACGCTGACTTTCGCGTACGCCCCGAACCCACCGAAGTCCTCGCCGAACTCGCACGTTGCAATTCATAGAGAGCCGCTAACGAAAAAATGCTCGCCCCGAAGGACGAGCATCTCCCCTCCAACCAAACTACTTGTTCTTGCGATACCGCTCGATCAGCCGATTCGTGGAGGAATCGTGCGCGCCTGCAGACTCACTTGCACTCTCCAGTTCACCCAGAATTCGCGTCGCCAGCACCTTCCCCAGCTCCACTCCCCACTGGTCAAACGAGTCGATGCTCCAGATCACGCCCTGGGTAAACACTACATGCTCATAGAGAGCCACCAGCTTGCCCAGCATCGCCGGGCTCACGCACTCAGCCAGAATCGTATTGGATGGACGGTTACCCTCAAACACCTTGTGCGGCACCAGCGCCTCCGCCACACCCTCCGCCTTCACCTCGTCCGCCGTCTTGCCAAACGCCAACGCCTCAGCCTGCGCAAACACATTCGCCATCAGCATGTCATGGTGCCGGCCAAGCGGATTCAGCGTCTTGTAGAAGCCAATAAAGTCACACGGAATCAGCCGTGTCCCCTGGTGAATCAGTTGATAAAACGAGTGCTGTCCATTGGTTCCCGGTTCGCCCCAGTAGATCGGTCCGGTCTGCGTTGCGACATGTGTACCATCCAGAGTTACATGTTTGCCGTTGCTCTCCATCGTCAACTGCTGCAGGTAGGCCGGGAACCGCTTCAGATACTGCTCATAAGGCAGAATCGCCACCGTCTGTGCATCGAAGAAGTCCGTATACCACACCGATAGAAGTCCCATCAGTACCGGAAGATTCTGCTCCAGTGGAGCCGTGCGGAAGTGCACGTCCATCGCGTGGAATCCAGCCAGCATCGCACGGAAGTTCTCCGGCCCGATCGCAACCATCGTCGACAACCCGATCGCCGAATCCATCGAGTAACGTCCGCCAACCCAGTCCCAGAAGCCGAACATGTTCTCGACATCAATTCCAAACTTGGCCACTTCCTTCGCATTGGTCGAGATGGCTACGAAATGCTTCGCAATCGCCTTCTCGTCGCCACCAAACTGAGCCAAAGCCCACTCGCGCGCCGAGTGCGCATTGGTCATCGTCTCCTGCGTCGTAAACGTCTTCGAAGCCACCAGGAACAGCGTCTCGGCAGCATCCAGATCGTGCACCGCCTCTGCAAAATCTGAACCGTCAACATTCGATACAAACCGGAACGTCAAATCTCTCTGGCTATAGTGCTTCAGCGCTTCGTACGCCATGACCGGCCCCAGATCCGATCCGCCAATCCCGATATTCACTACGTTCCTGATGCGCTTGCCGGTATGCCCTGTCCACACACCCGACCGCACCCGCTCGGCGAACTCGGACATCTTGTCCAGCACGGCATGGACCGCAGGAACCACATCTTCCCCATCCACAACGATCGACTCGGTCTTCGGCGCACGCAACGCCACATGCAGCACGGCGCGGCCTTCCGTGATGTTGATCTTTTCCCCACGGAACATCGCCTCGGTACGCGCACGCAGGCCAGACTCTTCCGCCAACTGCACCAGCAACTTCAACGTCTGGTCGTCGATACGGTTCTTGGAGTAATCCAGGAAGATTCCCTCCGCCTCAGCCGTGTAACGCTCACCACGCGCCGGATCGTCCGCAAAGAACTCCCGCAGATGCTTGGTGCCGATCTGCTCATGATGAGCCTTGAGGGCTTTCCAGGCCGGACGATCGCTAAGAGGTGCCAGTGGTGTTACCGTCTCCATACGCTTTGATTCTCCTTTTTGATGCAGCACTCCAGTGCTTCTACCCAGTGTAGAACTCGACGGGGAGACTCTGTAGTCAACAGTATTAATTTGGACGAAATCACCTGCAACCAAACTGTTCCCCGAGCAATTTTAGCCACTGACATTTCTCCCTGGATCAAAGTCAAATCAACTGATTCCTTGCCCTTGAGGCCACCGTGCGTTTACCGTAGGTATAGTCCGGCTATCGCACACAGCCCTTTGCGCTGCGCCAGCCAGACCTCAGAGGACTTCTCGCAATGAGCCTGACCGTTCGTCGTCCCGATTCACCCGTTGCCAGCCCTGCCCAATCCGCACCGCCATCGGCACCCGCCCTCCCCCCGGCAAAAGCCACTCCCGCTTCCTCACTGGACATC
>DAICZO010000462.1 GCA_027311125.1 Acidobacteriaceae bacterium | reverse complement strand
TCCTGGGGCCGATCACGAGCAGCTTCGGGCAGCGGGAAGATCCGATGACGGGCAACGGAGAAGGCGAGTTCCACAAGGGCATCGACATCTCCGCGCCAATGGGTCTGCCGATCCGCGCGACCGGCGATGGCGTGGTCAAGTCCGCCGAGATGGCCAATGGGTACGGGCGTGAGGTGATCATCGATCACGGTCACGGGCTGGAGACCTGCTATGCGCACATGTCGGGCTTTGCGGTGATCGCCGGCCAGACGGTAGTGCGGGGCCAGGTGATCGGCTATGTGGGCCACAGCGGCCGCACGACAGGTTCGCATCTGCACTACGAGGTTCGCATCCATAACACGCCGGTGAATCCGCACAAGTATCTGCGGGTGACGCTGGCAGAGCTGGGCAACAGCACCGGGATTGGCTCGGGCAACTAACCGCTTCGCAGAGTTCTGCGCGCAGTCTGGATTACGGAACACTCCATAAACAACGTAATGCCCCGCATCTGTTTCGAGATGCGGGGCGTTGTGGTTTATGGCCGGTTGTGCCGACAGGCTTTATTCGGCGTGGGCCAGTTTCCCGCCGTTGGGGCCTACCTGGATCTCGCCCTTTTTGGTCCCCTGCAGGGTTGCGGCTTCGTAGGCGACCAGCTTGTCGTGCTTGGTCAGGGTCTCCACCTTGGTGATTTTGGCGCTGCCTGCTTTGGCTGTCAGGGCCTTCTGGACATCCGCGGGCAGGGTGTTGAAGGCGATCTCTTCTTCGATCTCGTTCAACGCGCCGTCTGCGGCGATCTCGATGTCCTTGGTGTGGCCCTGGAAGATCATCTCGACTTCGTAGATGGTCTTGCCGTTCTCGCGATCGGTCTTGATGGCTTTGATGGTGGAGCCGACTGACTGCGTCTGGAGGGTCTTCTCGACCGCGGCAGGAAGCGCGGCGCGATCGATCGTCTTCTCCTGGGCAGAGAGCGTGAGGGTGAGTGCAAGTACTGGGAGGGCTGCGAGGTACGACAGATTTCGTTGCATGGTGTTTCTCCTTGGGTACGAGCTTAGGAGTCCATGCTTAACCCATGCTGAAGGCTGCTGCCGCGAGTTTGACGGGGCGTTGCGGTGAGTCGCTGAGGCGGTTACGGATGCGTGGTCGAGAGCGTGCCGGTACCGGTATTGGGAGCGACGGGCGCCATGTCCTGGGCAACCGGCGTAGCCATCTGCTTGATCAGTTCCATGGGAATGTTGGCCGTGAGCACAGCACGCTGGTCGTGCCGCTCGATCTTGAGCGAGGCCAGGGCTGCTGCAATGGCGGAATCGGCAGGTGTGTTCTGGGGTTCGCGCTGGATGGAGCGGAAGATGCCGAGCAGCGTGTTGAGCGTGTCGACGGAGCGCACGGCATCAGCTTCGGTAGGTGCGAACTCGTCGATGCGCAGGCGCACGACGCCCCGATACTGCAGGCTGGCGACGAAGGTGGTGTCTTCCGGCAGGGGCAGTTCCAGGCCGAAGACGGTGATCTTGCCGCGTTCTGAAAAAGGCAGACCGATGTGGCCGATGGCCCAGGCGCTGGAGAGCAGCGGCACGTCGCCGTAGCGCTCCGACAGCAGCGATGAGCCGGCAAACGGCGACGCTGCGGCCCGATAGCGATCGATGATGGCATGAATCTGTTCGGTGGTAGGCGTGTTGGAGGCAGCGATCATGTCGTAGCCCAGTCGCGCTACGCGCAGCGAACGCACTCCGCCATCGGCTGGATCGCCGGTCGGAACGGTGAAGATCTCGTGGCCGGCATAGTTCTCTTTGGAGACGGCGATGCTGGTCAGGTAGCGTTCCAGTCGCTCGCCGTCGAAGCGGCCTTCAAAGACTTCGGAGTAGGCCACGGGGCCGTTCGGTCCATGGGAGTCGTCCATGCGGTGCAGCGCAAAGGCGGCGGCGTCCAGGTCACGCTCCGGCACGATTCCGGTGGCATCGACGAACTGTTGGTAGATAGGGCTGCGTTTGACGATGGTGCGCTCGAAGTGGGTGGCCAGGCGCAGCGGCCGAAGATTGGCATACACGATGGCATCGCTCTCGGGCAGCAGGCTGGCGACCTCTGGCGGCGCCTTCTTTCGCAGCATCAGCACCGCCGCCAGGGCTGCGATCAGGACCAGCACCAGCAGCAGAGAATAGCGGGTTGATTTACGCATGGTGTTGTTAATGTACGCCGTCTGCGCGCTGGGTAAAGAGGGTGATGGTAGATCGCTGGAGGGTTGGGCTGCGGGTAAGGCATCGGCTGGCGGAGTGTAGGGCTGACATCTGTCGAGCGTCGCATTGCTCCAGCCCCTGCACTTATGCTAAATTCAAGTCTGCGGCGCACTCTGCGCGGGCACTGCTGCGCGTCACACAGCTAGGCTTACAGGGGGCAGTTGGTTGGTAGTTGAAGGCGGTATGGGCTGGCGTAGCTCAGCTGGTAGAGCATCTGATTTGTAATCAGAGGGTCGGGGGTTCAAATCCCTTCGTCAGCTCCAGATCTCAGTCAGCTCCAGATCTCAGCCCGCACGAGATGTTCATCCAGCTTCAGTTTCAGGTTGGTACCAGTTGCAGGTTGGTTCTAAGGGTTTTTGTGTAGAGCCGATTTGTTGCCGCATTAGAAAGACGGATTTGGTTGTACTGCTGGCCGTTCTGGCCTGCAGACCTCCGGTCACTCCTTCAAGGTAAGCAGCCCGGTTTCGATGCCCGGTTTTGTATGGGTTTCGCGAGGCGGGTTTGACGGAATGGCTGAAGGCTGCGCGTTGGTATGGTTAGTAGCAGGATGTGCACAGGTGGCCGAGCGGTTAATGGCAGCAGACTGTAAATCTGCCACTCTTCGAGTTACGGAGGTTCGAATCCTCCCCTGTGCACCATTTTTTTTGTTTGGTTTTGTTGCGAACGGTTGGATGTGGTGAGCGTTTTGGATCTAAGCCCTGCTGGTAGTGGACGGATGCTAGTCGCACTGGTTGTGCTTGGATTGTTGGCGGTAATGACCTGGCAGACGATGGAGCCGGGTAAGTATCGTTCACTGACGTGGATATTAATCGGTTTTTTTGCCTTCCGCGTAGTGCTAGGACGCCTCAGTTCGCGATAGGATTGTAAGGTTGCTTGCAAGATGCTGGCGTAGCTCAGTGGTAGAGCACTCCCTTGGTAAGGGAGAGGTCGAGAGTTCAAGCCTCTCCGTCAGCTCCACAGTTTAGATTGACCCTCCCAGTCGGTAATGGCAGGCCTGATGCGATGTTGCCATCAGTGCTTGCCGGAGTTGAAGTGGCAGGTTGAGCGGGAGTAACTCAGTGGTAGAGTCACAGCCTTCCAAGCTGTTGGTCGCGGGTTCGATTCCCGTCTCCCGCTCCAAAGACTTGAAGGCTGTTTTTTGCGGGAGATGGCTGTGAGCACGATGTATATCAAGCCTGAGTTGCCGATCGCGGATCCGCAGCGGTTTGGTCTGGTACGAGAAGCGATTGCGTCAGCGTTTTCGGCCCGGCAGGTGGCACAGTTTTTCAAGTCGCTTTCGGGTGCAAATCTGAGGGTGCGGGACTTTGAATCGGTATTGCAGCAGGGACTTCTGGGTGCAGCTACGGCGGCCCAATACGGCGAGCTGAGCAGTGCGGACCGTGGCCAGATTCGAGAGTTTTATCTGGCCAGTCTGGAGCAGGTTTCTTCCGAGCTGCGGGAGAGGTTTTACAAGCTGTATGCGTACTATTGAGGCGCAGCAGTGGGCAGTGGTCCGAAGGCCAGTATTGGCTAAGGGTTGATCGCGCAGTAGTGGTTAGTTGACTTTCTAAATTTGAACTGCCGGTCATCACGCCGGCCAATACGAGGAGACGAGCAGTCATGGGCAAGGAAAAGTTTGACCGGTCAAAGCCGCACGTAAACATTGGCACGGTGGGTCACATTGACCACGGCAAAACGACGCTGACGGCGGCGATCACGAAGGTGTTGTCGAAGCACAACCCGAACAACACGTTTCG
>DAICZO010000461.1 GCA_027311125.1 Acidobacteriaceae bacterium | reverse complement strand
ATCTAAGCGTTGGTGGTCTCGGCCGCCGCTGCTGCAGCCGCTGCCGCAACCCGCTCCTTCTCGGCCTTCTCCGCCTTGCGCGCCACGGCAGAGTTCTGGCCCAGCTCTGCAGCCAGTGTCTCCGTGGTGAACGACTCAATCACATCGCCAACGCGAATGTCCTTGTGTCCAGCCAGATCGATACCGCACTCCACGCCCTGGCGAACCTCGGACACATCGTCCTTGAAGCGCTTCAGCGAACCGATCTTGCCACGCCACACCTCTACGCCTTCACGCAGCAACCGCACCTGCGCATCGCGCTTGATCAGCCCGTCGGTCACACGGCAACCAGCAATCTGCCCGACCTTGGTGATCTTGAATACGTTCATCACCTCGGCGCGGCCTGCATAGTTCTCCTTGAAGACCGGCTCCAGCAATCCGTACATCGCCTTCGTGATCTCGTCCTGCAACTCATAGATAATCGAGTGCAGCCGAATCTCCACGTTCTCGCGATCCGCAATCTCCGCCGACTTGCGGTCAGGCCGCACGTTGAAGCCGATCACAACCGCATTCGAGGCCGAGGCCAGCAGAACGTCCGACTCCGTAATCGCACCAACACCGGAGTGCAGCACCCGGACCCGTACCTTCTCGGTCGACATCCGCTGCAGAGAATCCGCCAGCACCTCGACAGAACCCTGCACGTCGCCCTTCAGAATCAGGTTCAGATCCTTCATGCCAGCCTGCTTGATCTGTTCGGCCAGGCCTTCCAGAGACACACGCGCACTCTTCGCCAGTTGTGCCTCGCGCTCCTTCATCTTGCGGTACTGCGCAATGCCTTTGGCCTTGTCGCGGTCCGCCATCACCAGGAACGTATCCCCGGCATCCGGCATCCCTTCCAGTCCCAGAATCTCAACCGGAGTCGAAGGACCAGCCTCGGTAATGGCCCGTCCACGGTCGTCGAACATCGCGCGAATCTTACCAAAGGTATTGCCGACAATGTAGCTGTCGCCTAACCGCAGCGTACCGTTCTGTACCAGGATGCTGGCAACCGCGCCGCGACCACGATCCAGCTTCGCTTCGATCACCGTACCCACCGCCGGACGCTCCGGCTGGGCCTTCGGTGCTGCAATATCGGCAACCAGGCAGATCATCTCTTCCAGCAGGTCGAGACCAATCCGCTTCTTCGCCGAAACCTCGACAAACTCCGTATCGCCGCCCTGGTTCGATGGCTGCAATCCGCGCATCGCCAACTGCTGAATCACCTTGGCAGGGTTCGCTTCTGGCTTGTCGATCTTGTTCACCGCAACGATAATCGGCACCTTCGCCGCACGGGCATGGTCAATCGCTTCCAGCGTCTGCGGCATCACGCCGTCATCGGCTGCCACCACGATCACAACGATGTCCGTAACTTTGGCGCCGCGTGCACGCATACGGGTAAACGCCTCGTGGCCCGGCGTATCCAGGAACACGATCTCGCGCCCAAACGCAGGCGAATCAGGCTTCGTCACATGCACCTTGTAGGCCCCGATATGCTGCGTAATTCCGCCAGCTTCACCAGCCGCTACATCGGTGGAACGAATCGCATCCAGCAGCGATGTCTTGCCGTGATCGACGTGGCCCATCACCGTCACAACTGGCGAACGCGTAATCTCCACCATCCCGGTCGTATCTTCCAGGAAGCCTTCGATCGCCTCATTCTCCAACTGCTCTTCAACCGAGATCACCTGGGCATCGGCGCCAAACTGACGCGCAACATCCTTCACCAACTCGCCTTCCAGCGACTGATTTACAGTGACCAGCACGCCGCGCATCAGCAGTACGGCAATCAGGTCCTTACCACGAACATCCAGCTTCTCCGCCAGATCCTTGACGCTGATACCTTCCGTCACCGTGATCGTCCGCGTAATCGGCATCGGTTCGCGAGAGATCTGCGAACCACCAAAACGTGGTGGCGGCTGGAAGCCCTTCATCGGGCCTTCCTTGGTCTTCTCGTACCGCTGTCCACCACGACGCGAAGCCGGACGGGCTGCCGGACGCATTCCCGGCTTCTCGCCAGGTCCAGGCATCACACCCGGTGCGCCGCCAGGACCTGCCGGGCCACCCGGTCGTGCTCCAAATCCGGGCCTTGCTCCAAATCCAGGTCGTGCTCCACCCGGAGTAAACCCAGGGCGTCCCGGTGCTCCACCAGGCCCACCCGGTCCACCCGGAAAGGTGCGCGTCGGATGCATCGGACGGCGTGCGCCCGGAGCCATCGAACTCCCAGGCCGCGCTCCCGGCGCACCCGGTCCGCCCTGCGAACCCGGTCGCGGACGCTCAAAGATCGGTCGTCCACGCTGCGGTGTCCCCGGTGCAACCGGAGGTGCCGTATAAATCGGACGTGGTCCTGTCTGCGGCATGATCACACGCCGCGCAGGCGGCCCGGCAGGAACCACCGGAGCCTCAACCACGGGCGCTGCAGGTGCAACCGCCGCTTCGGCAACCACCGCTGCAGGCGCTGCCACTTCGGCCACGACCGGCACCACTGCGGGTGCAGCAGCCACTGGCGCTGGGGTCTCGCTCGCCACAACTACGGGTGCAGGCGTAGTCACAACCGGCGCAACCACCGCAGCCGGGGGCGCAACCACCGCCACCACTGGCGCTGTTGCCGCAACTGGAGCCACCGCGGGACGTGCAACCACTGGTCCCACCGGAGGCTTGCTGGCAATCGCCGGAGGTGGTGCTGGCGTAATAATG
>DAICZO010000459.1 GCA_027311125.1 Acidobacteriaceae bacterium | reverse complement strand
GTCCCCGTCAGCCCCTTCGTCGTAAAAAACGGCTCGAAGATCCGCCGCTGCGTCCGCGCCGTCATCCCGCTCCCATTGTCCGCAACCGTAATCACCAGCCCCGCCCGGCCCGTCTTCCAGTCCGTCGCCTCCCGGCTCCGCAGCAACAACCGCCCACCCTTGTCCGCCATCGCATCAATAGAATTCGCAATCAGGTTATTCAGCACCTGCCGAATCTCCCCTTCAAAACAGATCACGCTCTTGTGCGCGCGCTTCCGCTTCTCCACCGAGATTCCCTTGTCCGCAATCCGCCGCAGATAAATCTCCAACGCCCCGCCAATCAGCTCGGCACAGCTCACCGTCAACCGTCGCGTCGACTGCTTGTGGAACCGCAGTGTCTGCGTCGTAATCAACGAGATCCGGCTCAACTCCGCCTCCGCCGTCAGCACATACGTCAGCACCTCCCCCGCAATATCCTTGCTCGTCCGAGCCAGATACAACAGGTTCGTCACCGACTCCAGCGGATTATTAATCTCATGCGCAATCGAGCTCGCCAGCTTACCTACCGCCGCCAGCTTCTCCGCCTGCACCAGCGCCAGCTCCGACAACCGCCGCTCTTCAATATCTTCCGTAATCCCGTACCACCGCACAATCCGGCCATCCGCCTCGCGTCGCGGATACGCCCGCGTTCGCGCCCACCGAAACGTCCCTACGTGCAGCCGTAGACGGTACTCCACGTCGTACACCTCGCCGCTCGCCAGCGACTCATGCCACCGCCGCCGCACGATCACCACATCCTCCGCATGCGCCGACTCCATCCACCCTTCTCCCAGCGACTGCTCCCGCGTCAGCCCCGTCAGCAGCGTCCATCGCTCCCCCACCTCCACCAACCCGCCCACAGGATCGGCCGTCCACGGTATATGCGGACTCAGCGCCAGCGTCCACCGCAGGTCCGCCTCCTTCTCCGCCAACGCCGCCGCAGCCAGCTTGCTCGCCGTTACATCCACGCCCTGCACAATAATTCCCGAGATAGCCCCATCCGCCTCCCGTATCGGTTGATACACCAGATCCAGGTATCGCTCTTCCTCCGCCTCCCCGTGGCGCCGGTCAATCCGTATCCGCGATCCATGCGTCGTATACGCCTGCCCCGTCTCATACACACGGTCCAGCAACTGCGTAAAGTCCTGCTCCACCGTCTCCGGCAAAGCCTCCCGCACCGGCTTCCCCAACACCTCGCGCGCCCCAATAAACTCCTGGTACGGCTGGTTGATCGTCTCCAACACATGCTGCGGACCACGATGCACCGCAAAGATCGCAGGCGACTGCTGAATCACCTCCAGCAAACGCGTCTGGTTCGTGCGCAGCAACGCGTCCGCCTTCACCCGCTCCGTCGTATCGAACACCGTCACCAGCACCCCTGCTGGCACCCCCAACTCGTCCCGCAACGGGCTGTAGCACAGCGTAAAGTAGGCATTCTCCATATACCCATGCCGCAAAATCGGGTACAACTGGTCCTCAAACTTCAACGACTCACCCTCCAGCACCCGCGCATAGATCGGCTCGTTGATCGACCACACCTCCGGCCAGCAAGCCTGCGTCGCCTGCCCCATCCCCGCCGGATGCTTCATCCCCATCAGCTCCCGATAGCCGTCGTTGTACACCTGCACCAGGTCCGGACCCCACAACACCACCATCGGGAACGCACACCCCAGAATCACTTCCACCAGCGTCTTCAGGCTATGCTGCCAGTCCTTCGACGCTCCCAGACTAGTCCCCGACCAGTCATAACTCCGCACCAACGACGCTGCCTCGCTGTTACCCACCGGCCACAACGCCTGCACTGGCGCCTGCGAACTACTCCATGAACTCAACACTCTCCGCCGTTTGATGCACAAATCAGCTCACGCGTCTGAACTTATTTCG
>DAICZO010000452.1 GCA_027311125.1 Acidobacteriaceae bacterium | reverse complement strand
GGATGTCCTGCGAACAATAGCTCCTCCTCCACGGTGAAGATCCGAACCTGCACGCCATGGACTCGCTCGATCTCCGGCGCGCGCGGAACGATGAAGGTCGTCTCGGAGAGATTGGTCTCGCGAGCCAGCGACTGCATCTCCCCCGTCGTCAAGCCGCGAGCATCAGTAAAGACAGCCAACGCATTGCCCTGTAACGCACGCTCCGCAAAGACATCCAGTTGCGCATACTCGTATGTGCGCAACGCAGGAGCGGCAGAGGCCGGCGACAGGGAGGAAGGGATATTTGACATGGACAAGCCTCGGACGTATGGTTTTGATAGACCGCGATGGAGCAAACCTGCTTCATGCTAGCTTAGCTGGCAGCGGCAAATTTTATCGCCATGACGATCATGCCCATCCCGACCTGTACCTGCCGCTGCTGTTGCTGTGGCCCGGTATGGGTGTGTGGATAGCTGATCGAAGTCGTTTTTCTTTCGTAAGCACCAGACACCCACCCAAGCCGATGTGCCGGGTGGGTTTTTACTTGTCCCGAACGCTCCGGTCCCCTTCCACTGCATCACGAACAGTTCATCTTACGGAACAGACGTAGAGGAGCATCATGAGCGAGTCACGCATTCCCCGCATACTAGAGCCAGCGCCGAACTTTGAATCCAAGAGCACGCACGGTGTCATTCGACTGAGCGACTACACCGAGCAAGGCAAGTGGGTGATGCTGTTCTCGCACCCCTCGGACTTCACGCCTGTCTGCTCTACCGAGTTCATCGAGTTTGCCAAGCGTGCGGACGACTTCGACAAGCTGAACGTACAGTTGGTTGGCATCTCCATCGACTCTGTCTTCTCGCACATTGCCTGGATTCGCGATATCGAGCAGATTGGCGGGGTGCAGATCAAGTTCCCCGTGATCGCTGACCTGGACCAGAAAGTGTCTCAGGCTTACGGTCTGGTCCACGAGGCGGTAAGCGACACGGCTACGGTGCGCGCGGTCTTCTTCATCGACCCCAAGGCAACGGTGCGTGCGCTGCTCTACTACCCCATGCAACTGGGCCGAAACGTCGATGAGTTGATCCGAGTCTTCCAGGCTCTGCAAACCGCCGATGCCAACGGTGTAAGCTGCCCAGCCAACTGGGTTCCGGGCAACCAGGTGATCGTTCCTCCACCGGCGACCCAGCAGGATGCCGCCCGCCGCACCAACGGCGGAGGAGCAGGCCTGGACGTGAAGAGTTGGTATCTGGCGAAGAAAGACCTCGCCACCCCGGCCAAGTAAACGGCGTCCTGAGTTCGCTGCCTGTTTCCCGAAGGCAGGCAGCAAACTCAGCAACGCGCAGTCCTTGTCAGGACGCTCAAGAGTCCCGTAAGGCGGTATGATCGAAAGAACCTGCACAGCCAATGTGCAGGCAACACCAGAAAGCACCGATGGCGAAGTGGCTAACGCGCTGGTCTGCAAAACCAGTATTCATGGGTTCAAATCCCATTCGGTGCTCCATAATTTCAATGACTTACGGGATTTCGCGTAGGGCCTTAACACCACTAAACACCACTGAGATAAAATATGAGTATTGCTGGAGGCCCGCAATGCTCAAGAAAACGGTCGATCGGTATCAACACGGTTCTGTACGAAAAGTGAAACGGGCACAGGGATTCGCCTGGGAGTTTCGCTACTACGTCATGGAAGGGTCGGTACGAAAACCGAAAGTACAGACCTTCGACGCCGCGATCTACAAAACCGAGAAAGCTCTCCGTCAACACTTGGAGAGCTTCGTCGTTAAGCTCAACGAGAGAACCGAATACGCCCGCTCTGCCGGCGTCACGTTCGGCGCTCTGCTTGACCGCTACATTGCCGAGGAGATGCCTCAGCGAAAGTCCACCAAGGGTGGATACCTCTCGATCATCAATAGCAAGCTGCGGCCTCAATGGGGCTCAATGCTCTTGCCTGAGATTCGGCCTGCTCAGGTTCACACCTGGCTGCAAGAACTCGACCTCGCCCCGGTCACGAAAGGGCACATCAAAAGCCT
>DAICZO010000448.1 GCA_027311125.1 Acidobacteriaceae bacterium | reverse complement strand
CCGACGGGGGGCGCGGCGAAGGGAATGCCCTTGAAGGCGCGGACCTGCTGGTCGGCGGTGAAGGTGCCTTCGACCTTGCCTTGAGCGGTTTTGACCTGGAGGGGTTTGGCGGCGATGGCGGGCAGGGATAGGGTGGAGAGCAGGGCGAGGGAAGCGAGGAGGCAGGTGTTGCGGGTGTTGGGGAAGGGCGGCATGGGGCTTGTTCTCCGGTGCCCAAATTACCATAGTGAGCAGCCTGTGGACGGATTGTGGTTTTGGCGGGTGTGCGGCGGTTGCGGAGACGTTAGTCTGGTGATGTGGTGTGAGGATTGAGGGACTGTGCATTTTGAGCTGACAACGACGGTGGAGGAAGTTTCGAGCGAGCGGGTGCTGAGCTGCCTGGAGATGCACCTGCGCGCGGTAGCGGCAGAGGTTGTGCACGCGGAGGGCAAGCTGACTGCGTTGGGGATCGGGCCTTCGCCACGGGTGGTGAACCGGAAGGACACGACAGTGGTGGCGGCGCAGCAGGTGGATGGTGCGACGGTGCTGTCGATCGACGTGACGTACCAGGCGTCGGCGCTGCTGGGCGCGATGTCGCAGGACTCGATTGTGGAGGGAAAGATTGAAGGCGCGCTGCTGGAGATGCGGCGGGAGCTGGGCTTGCCTGTGTATGGTGCGGGGCTGATCGAGAGAATCGGTGCGCCGGTGGAGAAGCCAGCGCCGGAGGGAATCGTGCCGGTGGCCGAGGTGGTGGCGGATCGGATGGTGGATGTGGAGGAGCCGGTTGCCGCGGTGATCGCGGCGGAGCCGGAGCCTGAGGGTATACCCGAGCCTGAGCCCGAGCTAGTGGCAGTGGTGGCGGATGAGCCGCAGTTGACGATCGAGCCGGAGGTTGTGGCGGCGGTGGAGGTTGTGCCCGTCGAGGAGCCGGTGCCGGTAGAGGCTGCAGCGGTGGTGGCGGATACGGTGGCGGTGGAGCCAGCGGTCGCGGTTGAGGGTGCGGTATCGTCGGTGGCTGCGACGCCGCCGGGAGTTGCGGCGGGGATCAAGTTGCGCGGCAAGACCAGGCGGAGCGAAGGGCGGCGGAGAGTGCCGCCGGTGCCTTCGCCAGTGACGTCGTCAGTGCCTTCGCCCCTGATTTCTCCGGTCGCGGTGCCGATGGGTGGGGCGCGCAGCAGCAGCGGATCGCGGGCGGTGTTTCGCGCGGAGAGTTTGCCGGAGCTGCCGGTGGTAGTGGTGGACGATACCGAGGTGAAGCCGCCGCGGCGGGTGGGGACGTTTGCAGCGCTGACGGTGGTGTTGCTGCTGCTCGCTGGCACGCTGGGGTACGAGTTGCTGCCGCGACCTTGGACGGAGTCGCACTATCGGGCACTGGAGCAGCGGGTGGATTCACTGCTGGGACGGACTCCGGTGGCGCCGCCGGTGGTGCAGGAGCCGGCTGCTGTCGTGGACGCAGAGCCTGATCCAGCGGCCGAGGCAGCGTTGAAGCTGGCGAAGGAGCATGATCCGGATGTGACGGTGCGGGTGCAGGACTGGGCCGATGCGATGCGGTCGCGCGATGCGGCGGCGCAGGCTTCGTTTTATGCCGATCCGGTGGAGCGGTATTTTCTGCAGTCGAATGTGAGCAATGCTGAGGTGCTGAAGCAGAAGCAGGCGGACATTCGAGCGCGGGAGAATTTGTTTACGGTGAAGATTGAAGATGTCGTGGTGGAGAAGCAGAGCGATACGGAGGT
>DAICZO010000444.1 GCA_027311125.1 Acidobacteriaceae bacterium | reverse complement strand
GGGGAGGGTATCGTTGAAGAGCAGCAGGTAGTCTTGCCAGATGCGCACGTGACCGGCGGTGTCGAGCCGGGAAGCGATGGCGTTCTTGGCCCAGCCGAGAGACTCTTCGGTCTCGTTGTTACCGCACCAGAGGACGATGCTGGGATGGTTGCGCAGGCGGGTGACTTGGTCGGCAGCCTCTTTGGCTACCTGCTGGCGGAAGTCGTAGGTACCGGGCTGCCAGTCGTTGCCAAACATGAAGTCCTGCCAGACCATGATGCCTAGCTCGTCGCAGAGCTGGAAGAACTCGGCGGACTCGTAGTAGCCGCCACCCCAGTTGCGCACCATGTTCATATTGGCATCGCGTGCGGACTGGAGAATGCGACGGTACTGTTCGGTGGTGACGCGGGAGGGGAAAGAGTCAAAGGGGATGACATCGGCTCCCTTGGCGAAGACGGGAATGCCGTTGACGACGAACTCAAAGGAGCGGCCGTACTGGTCACGGTCGCGGCGCAGAACGACGGAGCGCAATCCGGTGCGGGTGGTGATGTGGTCCTGTTCCCTGCCCTGCGTAAGGATGGTGGCGTTGAAGGTGTAGAGCGGCTGATCGCCGTAGCCGTTGGGATACCAGAGCGCGGGGTTGGCGATCTCTACGGGAAGGGTGAGGTGGTTCTCGCCGGGCACCAGATCGACGGCCTGCTGGAGCTGGTGCGGCTGCCCTTTCAGGGCGTAGTCAAGCTGGACGGTGGCATGGGTGGCGACGGCGGACTGCACGGTCAACTGGGCTTCGACGCGGGCGAGACTGGGGGTGATGTCGCGCTGGTGGAGGTAGAGATCTTCGATGCGCGCCTGATCCCAGGCCTGAAGATGCACGGGACGCCAGATGCCGCTGGTGACGAAGGTGGGTCCCCAGTCCCAGCCGTACTCATAGGCTGCTTTGCGGAGATAGGACTTATCGGGCGCAGGAGTCTGACCGTGGTACTTGTCCGTGGCGGCGATGCGGGCAGCGACCTGGATGGGCGAGGGGAAGACGATGAGGAGTTCGTTGGCACCGGGCTTGAGGAAGGGCTTGATATCGACACGCCAGGCACGGAACATATTGTCGGCCGTGAGGACGAGATGGCCGTTGAGGTAGACCTCGGCGAAGGCGTCGAGACCCTCGAAGAGCAGCTCCTGATGATCGCGGTGGAGCAGGGCGGGGGTGGCGTCGAGGGTCGTGCGGTACTCCCAGTCGGCGTTCTCGATCCACTGCAGGCGGGCCTCGTTATCGCCGAAGAAGGGGTCGGGGATGAGGTGATTGGCGAGCAGGTCGAGGTGGACGTCGCCGGGGACGGTGGCGGCGCGCCATTGCGGGGTCACGGCAGCGGGCGGGGTCTGGGTGGTGGTGGGAGCAGCAACCCGCTGACGGAACTGCCAGCCTGTATTGAGCTCCGTGGAGACAAGCGGTGCGGCGGAGCCAGGCACGGCAAGGAGCAGGGTGAAGGCGAGGAAGAGCGACAGGCTACGCAGGATGGACGGCATCAATTGACCCCAGAAAAGCTGGGAGGATGATAACGATACCGGGGCTGCATAGGGAAGGATTTTATTGCGCTGCAACGCTATGGTGAAAAGCTGCGATGCCAGCTAGTTGGCGGGGGTGGCGGCTGGGGTGGAG
>DAICZO010000438.1 GCA_027311125.1 Acidobacteriaceae bacterium | reverse complement strand
GTCGGCGGCGGCATCGTCGTCGGGATGGGGATGAGATGCGGGTGAGGTGGGCTCAAACTGATCGGCAAAGAGGTCGCGGAGGCGCGAAATTTCGAACGAGCCGGGAAGGCTGTAGGCACCGTCGGGTTCGCGGACGGGGTGGTCGTGGTCTTCGGCTTCGTCGTGCTCGTCGGCGATGTTGCCTACGATGGCTTCGAGGAGATCTTCAATGGTGACAAGACCGGCGACGCCGCCGTACTCGTCGATGACGATGCGCATGTGCTGTTTTTCGCGCTGCATCTCGCGGAGGAGTTCGGCCACGTTTTTGGTTTCGGGCACGAAGGCGACGGCGCGCTGGATCTCGGCTACGGTGCGGTGGCGGGCTTCGGTGTCGGCGATGTGGAGCAGGTCGTGGGCGAAGGCGATTCCAGTGATGTGGTCGAGTGAGCCGGAGTAGACGGGGACGCGAGAGTAGGCGTGTTCGAGCAGTTGCGCGGTGAATTCGGCGAGAGTGCTGGTGGCGGGGACGGCGCGAATCTCGGGGCGTGGCGTCATGGCCTCGCGGACGACCTTGTCGCCAAACTCGACGACGGAGCGGACGAGTTCGCGGTCGGACTCTTCGAGGATGCCTTCTTCTTCGCCTGCTTCGAGGAGTGCGTCCATGGCTTCGGAGGGGTGCTCGGCTTCGGCGGTGTCTTCAGGCTCGGCCAGGGCGGCGATGGAGAGCAGCAGGCCCAGCAGCAGGGTGACCGGCAGGATGAGATAGAAGAGAGCGACCAGCAGAAATCGGATGTGGAAGATCCAGAGGCCGCGGGTGCGAGTGAAGAGCAACTGAGGCAGCAGGCGGTCGAAGATGAGGATGAGCAGAATGAGCTCAAAGATGGTGCGAAGGATCTCCGAGGTGTCCGGCGTGTGGACCAGCGAGGGGATAAGGGCAGAGTGGGTGAAGAGGCGCAGGCCGGAGAGCAGGGCGATGGCGGCGAGGGTGAGCTGGCGGAGGACCGAGGCCGAGAGCGCGATGGATTCGCGGCCCAGGCGGAGGCTGGGCTCGACGACCTGCTCCCAGGCGTCGATGTTGTCCTGATACTCCCGGGCGAGAAACTTGCCCATCTCGGAGTAGATGCGGTCGACATAGGCGACCAGGGCGAGGATGGCGAGCAGAGCGGCAAGCAGGATGGTGTAGGCGGGGGTCATGGCTTGGCCCTCGATTTGGGTTTGGGCTTTGGTTTTGGTTTAGCTTTTGGCTGGGCTTTGGGCTGGGTGACGCGCTCGATCAGGTTGACGGGGAGCTTGAGCTGGAGGCGGAGTTGGGCTTCGCGGGCCGCCATCTGGCCTTGATCGGTCTCGTGGTCTTCGCCGTGGAGGTGGAGCAGGCCGTGGAGCAGGAGGATGCGAACCTCATCCTGCATGGTGTGGCCAAAGGCAGCAGCCTGACGAGCGGCGGTATCGAGCGAGATGGCAAGGTCGCCAGCGTGTTCCTGCGCGATCTCGGGCGGGGTAGGAAAGCTGAGGACGTCGGTGGCCTTATTTTTGCCGCGGAAGGCACGGTTGAGGCGCTTGAGTTCCGCGTCGGAGGAGAGCAGGACCTCCACCTGTCCGTCGAGGCCGACGGCGGCACGGGCACGGGCGAGAAAGCGTGTGAGGCCGGGCTTCGAGAGGGAGTCGAAGGACTCGGCGGGGGTGGAGGCCGTACTGGGGAGGTCGATGGTGATCATTCGTTTTGGGATTCGCTGGGTTGCGGTGGTTCAGGTTATGGGTTTCCGGTGGAAGGGTTGCGCGTATAGACGCGGACGTAGTCGACCAGCATCTGCTGCGGGAAGGGGGTGGTCTGGTCGGGATTGCCGGGCCAGGCACCGCCTACGGCCAGGTTGAAGAGGATAAAGAAGGGGTGATCGTAGGCCCAGGCAGCTCCGGCGGGGAGATCGGCGGGGGTGCGTTCGGCGATGAGGTTCTGGTCGAAGAAGAACTTGATGTCGTTGGGGGCCCACTCGACGGAGTAGAGGTGGAAGGCATTGTTGACAGCCTGACCGGGGGGTAGCGGATAGCGGGCGGAGATGCCATGGCCGCCGCTGTAGCCGGGTCCGTGCAGGGTGCTGTAGATGACGTTGGCCTCGCCGATCTCTTCCATGATGTCGATCTCGCCGGTGTGGGGCCAGCCGATGGTGCTCACAGTGTCACCGAGCAGCCAGAAGGCGGGCCAGATGCCTTTGCCGACGGGGAGTTGGATGCTGGCCTCGAAGCGTCCGTAGGCCTGGGTGAAGAGGCCCTGGGTGCGGATACGGCCGGAGGTGTAAGGGCGGGTGATGCCGTCGGCGCCGGTGTAGGTCTCGTGGAGGGCGGTGATGACGAGGTTGCCGTTCTGCTGCTGCACGTTGGCGGGGCGGCTGGTGTAGGTTTCCAGCTCGCTGTTGCCGAAGCCGTTGCCGCCTAGCTGGATGGCCCAGTGGGTGGGATCGGGCGCGGAGCCGTTGGCGCCGTTGAACTCGTCGCTCCAGGAGAGCTGCCATGCGGGGGTAGCTACAGGCGGGGTGGCGGAGGATTGCGAGGTGCTGCAGGTGGCCAGCAGGACCACGATGACGACTGCGAGTAGGCGAACGTTGCGACCTGTCCTGTGCGTCCATGCGGGCAAGGGATTGGCGGTGCGAGGCGTCGAGATCGAGATGGAGAGGTGCTCTGGAGAGTCGATGGGGTTCATCTGGATACCGGCGGGTGTTGCGAGTAAAGGAGTTCCGAGGTGAAAACGACAACACAGGGCGGATAGGCCCTCTGTTGTCGATGGTATCGCATGCGGACGGGATTATTGCGGTTTGGGCAGCGGTTTGGCTGCGGGAGTGAGGCTGGTACCGGTGAGGACAGGCTCTCCGATGGGCAGAGGAAGCTGCTGCTGGGCCTTGCCGTAGCTATCGTAGGCGCGGACGATGCGCTGCACGAGGTGGTGGCGTACGACGTCGACATCCTCAAAGTGGCAGAAGCGGATGCCTTCGACGCCATCGAGGACGTGGAGGGCTTCGAGCAAGCCGGACTTTTTGGGATTGGGCAGGTCGGTCTGGGTGAGGTCGCCGGTGATGACGGCCTTGGAGTTGTTGCCGAGGCGGGTGACGAACATCTTCATCTGCTCGGTGGTGGTGTTTTGAGCCTCGTCCATGATGATGAAGGCGTCGGAGAGGGTGCGGCCGCGCATGAAAGCGAGCGGTGCGACCTCGATGACGTTGGATTCGAGGAGCTTATCGACTTTTTGCGGATCGAGCAGGTCGTAGAGCGCGTCGTAGAGGGGGCGGAGGTAGGGATCGACCTTCTCCTGGAGGGAGCCGGGGAGGAAGCCGAGTCGCTCGCCTGCCTCGACTGCGGGGCGGACGAGGATGATGCGGCTGACTTTTTTGGCGACCAGTGCGGAGACGGCCATGGCGACGGCGAGGTAGGTTTTGCCGGTGCCGGCGGGACCGAGGCCGAAGGTCATGTCGCCCTGCTCGATGGCCTCGACGTACTTGCGCTGGTTGGGGCTGCGGGGCTGGACCATGCGCTTGACGCCGGCGGAGCGCTGCTTGCCGGAGTCTACGAGGGAACGAAGGGTGACGGCGGGGTCAGCGATGACGAGCTTGAGCATGCCGTTGAGTTCGCCATTGTGGAGATGGACGCCGGATTTACGGAGGTGATCGAAGTCGCCGAAGATTCCTATGACTCGATCGATGGAAGCGAGGTCGCCGGTAACGTGAATGGCATCGGAACGAAGGTCGATGGTGACATGGAGGCCGTCTTCCATCAGGCGGAGGTTTTCGTCGCGGGTCCCGTAGAGGGGCTCAATACCGGGCGTGATTTCGATCGCTTTTTTATTCAATTAGGGTCTGACCTCCGTCAGGGAAGCTGCGGGTGCGTGGTGCCTGTTAGTTGTTAGATGTAAGGAGTGTGAAAAGGTAGGCGAACAGGTGGGGGGAGCGCTTTGGCTGCGCCTGTTGACTGCGACCGGGATGGCTGGTGGTGCCAATCTAGCGTCGAAGATGGGGTCAGATTAGACCGTGGGCGAAGGTGCGTCAAGCGCTAAATAAAGCCTATGGTTTCGCAGGCTTTACCGAGGGCGGGGTGAGGCCGTTGAGGCGGAGATAGGCGGCCATCTGGGAGTAATGGTCTTCGAGATCACCCACCTCTTCGAACAGAGCGCGGGCGCGGGGTGCGGGTTTGCCACCGAAGAAGGTAATGGTATCGCCGAGTCTGGCGTCCTGCAGCCCGGCGAAGGCCTGGTCGCAGACGTGGAAGGAGGCTTTGAGGGCGGCGATCAACTGATCCTTGGACAGGGTGTCGCTGGTGCGGGGACCGCGAGGCGTGGGGTTCGCGGTCAACATGCCGCAGACGAAGGTGTTGGCGTCGGTGACGTGCGCGATGGACTGGGCGTAGGACATCTGGGCCGGGGTGGGGCGGAAGGTGTATTTATCGGCTGGCATAAGCTCGGCGGCGGCGATCATGTACTTTGCCTGGCGCTCGTAGATCTCGCGTGCGCTGGAGACGACGGGATTGGGATCGGATTGAGCTTGCAGGATGGGGGTAGCAACGAAGAGGGCGGCGGAGAGGGTCGCGGAGAGGGCGGCCAAGAGTACCGGGCGTTGAACAAACGGCAGGGCAAAGCGGGGCTTGGTGGTCATGGGGCGCACTCTCCTTGGGGTGAGACAACCGATGGTGGGACAACCAATACAGTACGCCGGTGGGGACGGCGGCGGAAGGGAAATTTGGTGGGTGTCGGGCTGATTGGGTCACTGGCGTTGGTTAGCTGTTTTCCGGGGCAGGGTGGGTTATGTATGGGTTGGGATTGACCTGACCGGAGGGTTTGCGTAGACTTAGACATTGCAGGGATGTGGCGGGCTGTGTCTTTAGCCAGCTCCTACCAGTTTGGTCCTGCATCCCATTTCCCCGACAATGAGCGGGTTTAGAGAAGAGAGTTTATGGCAAATCATGTTTCGTCGTTGAAGCGCGCACGTCAGACCGTTGTAAAGACCGCGGTAAACCGCGCCAACAAGAGCAAGCTGCGTGGTTCGCTGCGTTCGCTGCGTGAAGCAATTGCCAAGGGCGACCATGCTGTGGCGACCACCCACTACCGTGAGACGGCATCGATTCTGGACAAGAGCGTACAGAAGGGCGTGCTGCACAAGAACACCGCGAGCCGCTACAAGAGCCGCCTGAATGCTCGTGTGAAGGCCGTTGTGAAGGCTGCGTAAGCAACCCGGACGCGAAGGAAAGTACGAAGGGCTGGATGCCGAGAGATCGGCATCCAGCCCTTTTTCATTTCGGTGCGATTGAGTTGCCGTGCGCTGCTGATCTTGGGCGGTGCTGTTGCGACTGAGGCTATTGCGGCTTCTCGTCGGGGTTGTAGAGGGTGGGCGGCTTGCGCTGCGGCTGTGGCTGGTTG
>DAICZO010000437.1 GCA_027311125.1 Acidobacteriaceae bacterium | reverse complement strand
CGGGCAAGGCTGGGTTGACGGTGTGGCGTCATACGATGGGATCGCCGGAGAAGAAGTACATCGTGGAGACGAACGGCTCGGGAGTGGGGCTGATTGACTATGACAACGATGGCTGGCTGGATATCTATCTGGTGAATGGCTCGACGGCGGGTGCGCTGGCGGGGAAGCAGGCTGCTCCGCATGCGGCACTGTTCCATAACAACCACGATGTGACGTTTACGGATGTGGCGGCCAAAGCCGGGGTGACGAACGATCGGTGGGGCTTTGGTGTGGCGGTGGGGGACTATGACAACGACGGGTGGCCGGACCTGTATGTAACCAATTTTGGTAAGAATCGGCTGTACCACAACAACCATAACGGGACGTTTACGGATGTTGCGGTGAAGGCTGGTGTAGCGCTGGGGAACTGGTCTACTGGCGCGACGTGGGGCGACTACGACGGGGATGGGAAGCTGGATTTGTTTGTGCCGGGCTATGTGCATTACGACATGGCAGCGCAGCCGGAGCCGGGTGGGAGCGCGGTGTCGTACAGCTTCTGCCAGTTTCGCGGCGAGAAGGTGATGTGTGGGCCGCATGGATTGCCGGGGGAGCCGGACCACCTGTTCCACAACAATGGGGATGGGACGTTTACGGATGTGAGTGTGAAGGCTGGAGTGGCGGATAAGGCGGGGTATTACGGACTGTCGTCGGTGTTTGTGGATGTGAACAACGATGGCAAGCCGGACTTGCTGGTGGCGAACGATTCGACACCGAATTATCTGTATTTGAACAAGGGAGACGGGACGTTTGAGGATGTGAGCTATCCGTCGGGCTATGCGCTGAACAAGGATGGGCGCGAGACGGCATCGATGGGCATTGCGGTGGGGGACTACCAGAACAACGGGCTGCTGGACGTGTATCACACGACGTTTTCGGACGACTATAAGCCGCTGTATCGCAATGACGGGGATGCGAATTTTACGGATGTGAGTTACGAGGAGAATATCGCGGAGATGACGGTGCCGTTTCTGGGCTGGGGCACGGCGTTTATCGACTATGACAACGATGGCTGGAAGGACTTGTTGTCTGTGAACGGGCATGTGTACAAGAATGCGGACAAGTTTGCATGGGGGACGACGTGGGCACAACGTCCGCTGCTGTTTCGGAATTTGCAGGGGAAGAAGTTTGCGCCGGTTGCGGCGGTGGAGGGAAGCGGGCTGGCAGAGGTGATGAGTTCGCGTGGGATGGCTGTGGGCGACTTGTTCAACGATGGCCGGATGGATGCGGTGGTGAACAACATGGATGCGTCGCCGGCGTTGCTGCGGAATGTGGCGGAGGAGTCGAACCACTGGATTGCGCTGAGGTTGGTGGGCAGCGGAAAGAGTCCGCGGGATGCGATTGGCGCGACCGTGTATGTGACGGCGAACGGGATGCGGCAGCGGGAGGATGTGTATAGCGGCGGGAGCTATGCTTCGTCGTCGGACCAGCGGCCGCACTTTGGGATTGGAGCGGCAACGAAGGTGGACAAGGTGGAGATCCACTGGCCGGATGGGGTGAAGGAAGAGGTGGCTCCGGTGGGAGTGGACCAGTTCTTCACGGTGGTGGAGGGGAAGGGGATTGTGAAGTAGCCGGAGGCAGTGTGCAGGAGGCTGCTGCACGAGAACGAGCCAGACAGGGGGCTGTCTGGCTCGTTCGATTTAATGCGGTGGTGGTTAGTTGATGCCTAGTTTGTGCTGGAGTTGTTCGAGGGTGATGCCCTTGGTTTCGGGGTAGATGAAGATCACGATGACGAACTGCAGGGCCATCATGGCGGCGAAGAAGGCGAAGGGTGCGCCTCCGAATTTTGCAGCGAGCAGCGGGAAGATGAGCGAGATGATGGCGTTCATGATCCAGTGGGAGGAGGAGCCGAGGCTTTGGCCCTTGGCGCGGACGCGGTTGGGGAAGACCTCGGCGATGTAGACCCAGATGACGGCACCCTGGGAGATGGCGAAGAAGAAGATGTATGCGACGAGCAGCCAGACGAGGGCAGCCTGGTGGGATTGGGTGAAGAAGACAGCGGCGACTCCGGAGAGGGCGACGGTCATGCCGGCGGCCCCGGTGAGCAGGAGGGTTTTGCGGCCGAGCTTGTCGATAAGGGACATGCCGAGCAGGGTGGCGACGAGGTTCATGAAGCCGATGAGCACGGTCTGGAGCGAGCCGGAGAGCTGGCTGAAGCCGGCTGCGGCGAAGATGTAGTTGGAGTAGTAGAGGATGGCGTTGATGCCGGAGAGTTGGTTGAACATGCCGATGGTGATGGCGAGGAAGATGGGGAGGCGGTAGGCGCGTTTGAAGAGCGGTTCGGCAGCGGCACCGCGCTCCATGTGGATGGAGTCCATGATCTCGCGAAGTTCTGCGGCGGAGTCGGGTGAGCCCATGAGGGTGAGGACTTCGAGGGCTTCGTCGGTTTTGTTCTGGGTGACGAGCCAGCGGGAGCTGCGTGGGATGCCGTAGAGCAGGATGAGGAAGAGGAAGGAGGGGATGCCTGCGACACCCAATTGCCAACGCCATTGTGCCGTGCCGAGGTTGAGCAGGGTGATGAGGTAGTTGGAGAGGTAGGCGAGCAGGATTCCGATGACGATGTTGATCTGGAAGAGACCGACCATGCGTCCACGCCACTTGGCCGGGGCGAGTTCCGCGATGTAGACGGGGCCGAGGACGGAGGAGCCGCCGATGCCGAGGCCTCCGATGAAGCGGAAGACCATGAGGGCGGGCCAGTTCCAGGCGAGGGCGCAGCCGATGGCGGAGATGGTGTAGAGGATGGCCATGATGCGGAGGGCTTCGCGGCCACCGATGCGCTGGCCGATGACCCCTGCGCTCATGGCTCCGATGACGGTGCCGGCGAGCCCGATGAAGACGGTGAGTCCGAGGGTGAAGGAGGTGAGGTGGTAGATGATGGTCAACTGCTGGGTGGTACCGGCGATGACGGCGGTATCAAAACCGAAGAGGAGGCCGCCGAGCGCGCCTACGATGGTGCTTTTGATTAAATAGCCATTCATTTTCATGCTGGAAGTGTCTCCGAGGTATGCAGTCCTGAGAAGCATACATTGTGTCTACGGCTTGAGCCTAAATGACTTAAATTGTGCGATGCTGTTAGCGTTATAGCGACCGGGTGGGATTGTTGCGCTGAAGTTTGGGCAGATTTTGAAGAAAATGAGGGACTTGACGAACGATATGACAGCACCTGAGATGAGAATCGGGATTGACCTGGGCGGGACGAAGATTGAAGCGTTGGCGATCGATAAAGCGGGGATGGAGTTGCTGCGGTATCGGATTGATACGCCGCGGGACGACTACCAGGCGACGATTATGGCGATGGCTGGGTTGGTGCTTCGGATCGAGCAGGAGACCGGCACGCGGGGTAGCGTTGGCGCTGGGATTCCGGGGTCGATTTCCAGCCGGACTGGTTTGGTGAAGAATGCAAATTCGACGTGGTTGAATGGACAACCGTTGCAGCGGGACATCTCTGCGGTGCTGGAGCGTGAGGTGCGGGTGGCGAATGATGCCAACTGCCTGGCGGTGTCGGAGGCGACGGATGGAGCGGCGGCCGGCAAGGGGGTGGTGTTTGGGGTGATTCTGGGAACGGGATGTGGAGGTGGGTTGGCGGTGCATGGGCAGATTCACGCAGGAGCGAATGGGGTGGGCGGTGAGTGGGGACACAATCCGCTGCCGTGGCCCACGGAGGCCGAGAACCCTGGGCCAGCGTGCTATTGCGGCAAACGTGGGTGCATGGAGATGTGGGTTTCAGGCACGGGAGTGGCGCGGGACTTTCGTGAGGTAACAGGAAAGACGCAGACTTCGCGGGAGATATTGGCGGCGTGCGAAGCAGGCGATGGCGAGGCTGTGGCTGCGGTGGAGCGGCTGGAGGATCGGTTGGCGCGTGGGCTGGCGCATCTGATCAATGTGCTTGATCCGGATGTGCTGGTGTTTGGTGGCGGCCTGTCGAAGGTGGAGCGTTTGTACAGGCAGGTTCCACTGTTGCTGCCGAAGTATGTGTTTGGGGGCGAAGCCGAGACGCCGCTGCTACAGGCGAAGTATGGCGATTCGAGCGGGGTTCGTGGTGCTGCGTGGCTTTGGCCTAATGCCTAGTTGGGCTGGGTAGGGTTGCGGCCTTGGATGATGCGGCAGGAGTGCACTGGGAGAGCGACTCCACCAAAAGGTGGAGTTTCGTTTCCATCTGTTCAACTTGCGTTGTAACGGCTACTATTCATCGATAATTCCAGTGGATTAAGCAATGAGATTTTCTTTGCCATCCCTGTGTTCGGCGGCGAGTTGCGCTGTTCGGAGCAGGAACTGGACTAGTGAGGTAGATGTGCTGCGCAAAGTCGAAATAAGTCGGAAGACGCTACGGGTGATGACGATCACGATGGCTGGCGTGGTGATACTGGGCGTTGCTGGAATGGCACTGCAGTTCGTGTCGCCTAAGTCAGTGAAGGCAGGCAGTGAGGCTGATGAAGCGGCGGCGGCGCGGCAGGCGTACTCGGAGAAGACGGCGGCGAAGTACAACTATCGCTTTGGGAAGGACATGCCG
>DAICZO010000315.1 GCA_027311125.1 Acidobacteriaceae bacterium | reverse complement strand
GGTCTTGGGCGTGCACTTGGCCATGATGGCGGCGTGGAGTCGGTCGCGCAGTTCGGGCGAGAACTCGTAGAGTTCATGGTCGCGATAGACGGAGATGGTTTTGCTGGTGGTATCGAGGACGACCTCGCAGTGGGAGCAGGTAGCGGTGTGAGCACGGACCTCTTCCAGCAGTTCGGGGCTGATCTGTCCGTCGAAGTAGTCGGTGAGTTGGCTGAGAAAGTCTGTGCAAGTCATGCTGGCAAACCCTCCTTCTTGTGCCCGAAGTGGCGGCTGAGACGTTCCCGCAGTTGCAGGCGGGCACGGAGCAATCTGGATTTTACGGCTGGGACGCTCAAGCCAAGTGCCTCCGCTGTTTCTTCGGTCGAGAGATTTTCAATATCGCGCAGGGTGAAGACAGTGCGGAAACCTGGCGGGAGGCCCTGAATGGTCTTGCGAAGAATGTCGCTAAGTTCAGACTGTCCATAGAGTTGCTCGGGGTTCGGTCGCCACTCGGCAAAGTCGCGTGGGATGGAGCCTTCTTCGGTCTGAACATCTTCGTCCATGGAGACGGTTTTGCTGGTTTTACGTTTGCGCAGGCGCATGAGGCTCTCATTGACCGCGATGCGGACGAGCCAGGTGGAGAACTTGGAGTTTCCCTGGAACTGATCCAGCTTCTCGTATGCCTTGAGGAAAGCGTCCTGCGTGATGTCTTCAGCGTCTTCACGGTTTTGGGTAATATGCTGTGCTACACGAAAGATCTGCCGCTCGTACTGTCGCACCAACTGCTCGAATGCGGCAGTATCGCCATCTTTTGCACGAGCTACCAGTGCAACATCTGGGTGAATCTCTTCCGTCACTGTGGATTGGATGGCAGGCATGAGCAAAAGTCGCAACTATCTGCGTACCGCTGGCTTTGCAGAAGGCAAAGCGTCGCGCACGCTGAACATGAGTGTAAATGGGCTGGGGCTGTGGAGCAATGCTATCGAGGGCTCAGTTGCGTCCAAACGGCAGAGAGAAGCGTACCTGCGGTGGTTCTGCCGGATGTTGGAGCCTCCACCGGCAATCGGGGCAGCTTAGAGTGAAGGAGTGGGCAGTTACGGAGCAGAGTTATTTTGAGCAGGTGGAAGCAAATTCGTTTAGCGATGGGGGCGTTGGCGATGGCTGCGCTGGTGTTGCCAGCCGGTGCCGGAGTGGGCAGTCAGCCGCAGAAGCAGACAGGCGAGGGATCGGCTGCTGCATCGGCCGGGACGTCGGGCACCAGCAGTAAGTCAAAGACCCGTCCAAGTGCTACGGCACGTCAAAGTGGTACGGCCCGCCAGAGTAGTACCTGGTCGAGCTCTCATAAGACGAGCGGATCGAAGGCGTTACCGGCAAGTTCGGCCGGCAAGCATGTATCCGCAAGCAAGGGCAGATCGAGCAAGAAGGCCAGAGCCTCCAAGCATATGGTCAAGGCGCCTACGAAGCAGACGATCAAGCTGCAGAGCGCGTTTATGGCCTCGGCACAGTTGCGCCCCATGGCCCAGCAACTCGCTGCTTCGCGCTCGGTCGCTGCCTATAGTGGAGTGCTGCATTACGCACAGGGGCATCCGGGGGAGGGTGCGGCGGCTGCGTATCTGGCGATCGGCCATGCTTATTTTCTCGATCATCGCTACAAGGAGGCGCTGGCCAGCTATCGTCAGGCCCGGC
>DAICZO010000425.1 GCA_027311125.1 Acidobacteriaceae bacterium | reverse complement strand
GAACGAGGTAAGCATGGTAGCGGAGCTAAACCTTCTCGAAGTGTGGATCCCGGAACAGATGCAGCCGGGTACGTTGTTTCTGCTGGAGCAAGCGGGGGAGCAGGGAAAGGTTGAGAATCCTTTCTGGGCCGTACTTGCTTGCCCTTTGTGTGGATCTCTGGGGCTGATTACACGACAGCAGTACGCTGGCATCGAGGCGATGATCTGCGGTTCGAACGAGTGCTCCGCGGAGTACTACCTGGGGGCGGAGAAGATCCGCTATCGTCCAGCGAACTAAGTCAGCGGCTTCACCCTGCTGCAACTGATTCGTTCACTCGTGACGCAGTGCTTCCACTGGGTCCATTTTGGCAGCGCGCATGGCGGGCAACAGGCCAGAGACAACCCCAACGATCGCCAGCACCGCAAACGAGACCAGCATGATGACGGGCGAAGCATGCAACATAATGTCGCCTTCGTGATTTGCCGTCTTGTAGATATCGGAGTAGAGCGGCATGGGTGGGATGAGATATCCGACCAACACCGCGACCACCATACCGGCCGCACCGGCGAGGAACGTCAGTGTTAGGCTCTCCAACAAAAACTGGGCGAGGATTTCGCGGCGGCGGGCTCCGAGGGCTTTGAGCAGGCCTATTTCGCGGGTGCGCTCGGTGACGGAGACCAGCATGATGTTCATCACGCCAACCCCTCCAACGCCCAGGGTCATGGCTCCGATGATGCCGAGGAGCAGTTGCAGTGCGAGGCTGAACTGCATGATCTGAGCAGAGTCTTCGACGGTATCCCACACCGGAACCGCCTTGTCGTCACGCGGGTCGAAGTGATGCCGCTGGGCGAGAACGGCTCGAACCGCCTGCAATGCCTTGAGGTGTAGCTCGGGCGAACTGGGTTGGAAGACGATGCTGTCTGGATCGCGCTGGTTGGCGAGCAGGCGCATCATGTCGAAGGGCAGGAAGGCATTCTCATTGTCGGGACCGTTATTGGAGGAGTCTTGAATCTTGTTTTTGAGAACGCCGATGACCTGGAAGACATGGCCTTCGATCTCCACGGACTCGCCGACAGGCGGGTATCCATTGAAGAGTTTCTGTGCGGCATGTGGCCCGAAGATGACGACCTGGCGATGGTCGGCAAAGTCGGCTGGCTCGAAGTAGCGGCCCTGCGCGATGACGAGTCTTCTCATGCTGGCGTAGGGCAGTTCAATGGCTTTGGTCTGGATGTTGACTACCTTAGGACCATATTTAAAGCTGAAGCCAGAGTCGGTTTCGGAACTGACGGCTTTTAGGAAGGGGACGCCATCGCGAACAGCTTCCGTGTCTCCGTCGCGAAATTTGATTCGCTTGCCTGAGCGCTCACCCCCGGCCTGCATGCTGGTCTGCCCGCCCCACACCATCAGGACGTTATCGCCGAGGCCCATGAATCCGTTGAGCACCTCTTGCCCCAGACTGCGGCCGTAGCTTAGCAGAAGCACCACGGTGACAAGCCCCCAGAGGATGCCAAGCATGGTGAGCCCGGAGCGCAGGCGATTGCGGCGGAGCGAGTCGAAGCTTTGACGAATGATCTCGATCAGGTTCATTGCTACTCCGTTCGGAGGCACTCCATGGGGCTGAGATTGGCGGCACGCATGGCGGGATACATGCCGGAGAACAGCGTGATGCCGGTGAGCGTGACCAGCGAAGCGACAATGGCCGTCGGCGAGATGACCGGGTGAGGTACAAAGTCAGGCAAGGGAATCCAGCGCATGGCAAGGCAAGTACCGACTCCGAAGATGAGTCCGGTGACTCCGCTGACGATAGTGATGATGCCGGATTCCACCAGGAACTGACGGCGGATATCGATCGCCGTTGCACCCAGCGCCTTGCGGACTCCGATCTCGCGGGTTCGCTCCGTCACCGCAACCAGCATGATGTTCATGACGCCGATGCCGCCGAGTGCAAGTGTGAGCAGGGCCACCGCTCCGAAGAAGAAGGTCATGACGCTGAAGATGCGTTCTGTGAATTTGGACCCATCCAGCGTGTCCCACACCCAGAGCGCTTCTTTGTCGTTGGGATCGAAGTGGTGTCGCTCGGCGAGGATGCGACGTACCTGATCCATCGCCTGCTCGTGGAGATCGGGCGAGACTGGTTCGACCACGATGTTGTTGACGTAACCGCGGATGACGCCAGGCTGCTCCGGAGGAGGGAAGTCGCGAGCCATGGCGGAGTAGGTGGTGAACAGTTGGGTATTGTCAGGGCCGCTGCCGTAGCTGCCGTTTTGCTTCTTGTTGGCCAGGACGCCGATGACGGTGTAGCGGTATCCGGCGACGAGCAGAGTCTGCCCGATGACGGGCTTGCCAGGAAACAACTGCCTATTGGCTTCGGCCCCCAGCAGCAGAACCCGTTCTCCGTTGCGTTCGTCCTGCTCGGACATGAGTCGCCCTTGCTCGACGGTGAGGGAGCGGAAGCGTTGGTACTCAGGCCATACTCCGCGCACGGCGCGATTGGCAGCGTTCCATTGGCTTACCTCCGCGACAGTGCGGCGCAGTTCAGGGCTTACCGTCTTGACCAGGGATGCCTGCTGCTGGATGGCGATGGCATCGTCGACCGTGAGGATGACATCTCTGCCCGCTGCATAGCCACCGGCCTGCGCACCAGTCTTACCGCCGAAGATGATCGCGATGTCGGTGCCGATCGTCCGTAGATGCTCCTTCTGATCGGCGTTGAATCCAATGCCCAGCCCGACGAGCAGTATGACGGAGGTGATACCCCAAACGATGCCGAACATGGTCAGAAAGCTGCGGAGCTTGTTCTCCCAAAGGGCATACAACGTTTGTCGGAGAATCTCGAAGAGTGGCATAGGAGGATCGCTTGTCAGACACCGTCTGGTAGTGCAGGTACGTTGAATCGGAGGGCGAGGTTCCGTGCCAGACGAAAATTGAGATGGGCTAAGATAGGCATAGTGAGCAGACATCACCGCTCCGCCCGGATGGTGAAATCGGCAGACACAGCGGACTTAAAATCCGCAGACCCTAACCGGTCGTGGGGGTTCAAGTCCCCCTCCGGGCACCATAGAATCTATTACTTACGGCTAATTTTAGGTATTTTCTCGAAGTACTGAAACCGTGGGTGGCACTTTTTTAGACTCGCATT
>DAICZO010000419.1 GCA_027311125.1 Acidobacteriaceae bacterium | reverse complement strand
GGAATAGAGCGCGGCGACACTGGCGGCGGGGGCGTGAGCGATGTTGAGGGCGGCGGTAACGGTGTCGACCGGGGTGTTGCCGGAGAGGCTTTTGGCGTTGGCGAAGAGGGTGGCGCAGGCGGCGGTGGAGCCGGTGGAGTTGATGCAGGGAGCGATGAGATCGGCGAGGGTGTTGAGGGTGGCCTGGGGAGACATGCCGTTGCCGGCGAGGGACTGGGTGCGGGCGAGGCCGGTGCTGATGTCTTCGAGGTTGGGGATGGCGCTGAAGGCATTGGCGAGACCGGTTTTGGCGAGTGCGGTGCCGGAGGAGGCGAGGTGGGTGGCATCGGCCATGTAGCCGGCGAGGGCGTAGGCGGTGGCGACGGTGGAGACCTCGTTGATGAAGATGTAGGGCTCTGGCTGCGGCGCGTTGCTAAGGCCGGGGCAGGGGCCGACGGGCGCCATGAGGGCCAGCGCGGGGTTATCGGTTCCGGGAGCTAGGCCGGGGTTGCCGCCCAGAGCGAGAAGGTAGAGTTGCTGATCCTGGGTGCAGGTAAAGACGCTGCCGAGGGCGAAGCTGCCGGAGGCGTCGGTGAGGACGTAGGAGCCGACCTGATCGGTAAAGACACCGGCCGAGCCGGGCTGGATGAGCGAGAGGCTGGGGGAGCCGTAGCCCGAGGTACTGGAGGCGAAGAGATAGACGTGGGCACCGGAGATGGGCTGCTGGCCGCCGTGGAGGTGGCCGTGGAGGGCTTGTCCGGTGGTGGGGATGGAGTGGGCTAACTGGGCGGGGTTAGTGCCACAGCCTGCAAGCAGAGCGGAGAGGCTGAGGAGGAAGGCGAGCGGGCCGAGATGTTGCTTGACGGGGGCCATGCAGTGGAATCGCTTTCTCCGGGGGTGGTGCTGTGAACTCCGCGGTGCTGGGTCTGGTGCCGCTGGGCTAGGGCGGCACGGAATGAGAGTTTTCTCATGATTGAGGGTATTGGAGTGGGTGTAGGAAGGCAGTACCACGGACGGGTGAGGAGTCCGGGCGTAAACATGAGTGACTTTCCATCACATAATATGCATCTTTTTGTGCTATATTTACGTCAGATGTAGTAACGCGGGTCGGAAAGCGAATTCCGTCCTGCAGATTTCCTGAAGAATCAAGGAGATGTGTGATGACGACGATGACTCGATTTGTACCGTTGCGTTCCTCGTTTGAGGATGTGGTTGGTTTGCAGAACCGTTTGAACTCGATCTTCAATGAATTTGTGCGGCCTGCGATTACGGCCGATGAACAGAGTGGGGCGAGCGGCTCCTCGCAGGCGAGCTTTGTGCCGCCTGTGGATGTGTACGAAGATGCGCAGCAGGTGGTGTTGAAGCTGGAGGTTCCGGGTGTGAAGCTGGAAGACCTGGACATTCGGCTGGAGAACCAGCGGCTGACGGTGAAGGGCGAGCGCCGGTTTGAGGCCGAGGAGAAGGCGGAGAACTTCCACCGGATTGAGCGGCGTTTTGGCAGCTTTGCGCGAAGCTTTACGTTGCCGCCGACGATTGATCCGGAGGCGATCGGCGCGGCGTACGATGCTGGCGTGTTGCGCATTTCGCTGGGCAAGAAGGCGGAAGCCAAGCCGAAGCAGGTGAAGATCGAAGTGGGCAGCGCGGGTGTTGCTGGAAGTCCGCGGCAGGTAGAAGCGACTGCCTCTTAAGCGTTGCACGGTTGGATGAAGTTTTGGCGGGGGAACATCGTTACACGGTGGGCCTCCGCTTTTTTGGTTGAGGGTGGTGCGGGGTCGAGTTTGTGGCTGGACATGTTTTGGATGAAATGGGAGGACGAGCGATGGCGATCAAGTGGGAGAAGTTGACGGTGAAGTCGCAGGAGGCGGTACAGGCTGCGAGTGGGTTGGCGGGGGAGCATGGGAATCCTGAGGTGCTGCCGCTGCACTTGATGGCGGCGTTGCTGGAGGACCGCGAGGGTGTGGTGATTCCGGTGCTGGAGAAGGTTGGTGTGCCGGTGCAGGAGTTGCTGGCCGGGGTGAATAGTGCGATTGAGAAGCTGCCGAAGGTGTCGGGCGGAGCGGCGGAGCCGGGGCTGAGCCAGGGGCTGAAGAAGGTGTTGGAGCAGGCGTTCAAGGAAGCGGAGAACTTCAAGGACGAGTACTGCTCGACGGAGCATTTTCTGCTGGCGTTGACGAAGGCGAAGAATGATCCGGTGCAGATGGCGTTGCAGTCGTTTGGGGCGACGCATGATGCGATTTTGAAGGCGTTGAGCGCGGTGCGGGGATCGCAGCGGGTGACGGACCAGACTCCGGAGGGCAAGTTCCAGGCGCTGGAGAAGTATGCGAAGGATCTGACGGAGTTGGCGCGGCGGGGCAAGCTGGACCCGGTGATTGGGCGGGATGAGGAGATACGTCGGGTGGTGCAGGTGCTGAGCCGACGGACGAAGAACAATCCGGTGCTGATTGGCGAGCCGGGTGTGGGTAAGACGGCGATCGTGGAGGGGTTGGCGCGGAGGATTTTTCTGGGCGATGTACCGGAGATTCTGAAGGGCAAGCGGGTGTGCGCGCTGGACCTGGCGTCGATGGTGGCCGGGGCGAAGTTTCGCGGGGAGTTTGGAGAGCGGCTGAAGGCGGTGCTGAAGGAGATTGAGGACTCAAACGGCGAGATTATTTTGTTCATTGATGAGTTACATACTCTGGTGGGCGCGGGTGCGGCTGAGGGCGCGATGGATGCGAGCAACATGCTGAAGCCGGCGCTGGCGCGGGGCGGGCTGCGTGCGATTGGCGCGACGACGCTGAATGAGTATCGCAAGTACATCGAGAAAGATGCGGCGCTGGAGCGGCGATTCCAGGTGGTGTATGTGGGTGAGCCGAACGTGGAGGACACGGTTGCGATTCTGCGTGGGCTGAAGGAGAAGTACGAGGCGCACCACAAGGTTCGGATCAAGGACTCGGCGATTGTGGCGGCGGCGACGTTGAGCCACCGGTATATCTCGGACAGATTTTTGCCGGACAAGGCGATTGACCTGGTGGATGAGGCGGCGGCGGCGCTGGCGATCCAGATTGGCTCGGTGCCGGTGGAGATTGATGATCTGGAGCGACGGGCGACTTCGCTGGAGATTGAGCGGGCTGCGCTGAAGCGAGAGAAGGATGCTGCTTCGCGGGAGCGGCTGGAGATCGTGGAGCGTGAGCTGGCGGAGGTTCAGGAGAAGTCGAGCGGTCTGCGGGCGCGGTGGCAGAAGGAGCGCGGCGCGATTGGCCGGATTGCCGAGCTGAAGGAGAAGCTGGAGGCGTTGCGATTCCAAGCGCAGGAGGAGACGCGCAAGGGGAATCTGCAGCGCGCGGCGGAGTTGCAGTACGGCGAGATTCCGAAGATGGAAGCGGAGTTGAAGGAGCTGACGGCGCTGCAGGATGCGAGTGGCGGCGACGGTCCGCAGCGGATGCTGAAGGAAGAGGTGGACGAAGAGGACATTGCGAAGGTGGTGTCGAAGTGGACCGGGATACCGGTGAACAAGATGCTGGAAGGCGAGATGCAGAAGCTGATCCATATGGAAGAGCGGCTGCGTGAGCGGGTGGTGGGCCAGGATGAGGCGCTGCTGGCGGTGGCGAATGCGATTCGGCGTTCGCGTGCCGGGTTGAGCGATCCGAAGCGGCCGATTGGCTCGTTTATCTTTCTGGGACCGACGGGCGTAGGCAAGACGGAGACGGCACGGGCGCTGGCGGAGTTTCTGTTCGACGATGAGCAGGCCATGGTGCGGATCGACATGAGCGAGTACATGGAGAAGCACTCGGTGGCGCGGCTGATTGGCGCGCCTCCG
>DAICZO010000415.1 GCA_027311125.1 Acidobacteriaceae bacterium | reverse complement strand
CCGATACGGAACTGGTTCTCCATCAGCTCACCGACAGCGCGAACGCGGCGGTTGCCCAGGTGATCGATGTCATCCACGACGCCGATGTTCTTACGCAGCTTGAGCAGGTAACGGATGGTGCCGTAGAAGTCTTCCGGCGTCAGTGTGCGCTTGTCGAGGCCCGAGGGATCCTGGTTCTCATACAGCTTGATGTTGAACTTCAAGCGGCCCACGCGGGAGAAGTCGTACTTGCGCGGATCGAAGAACATGCCTTCGAACAGAGCCGTCGCCGTATCCAGCGTCGGCGGATCGCCCGGACGCAGCTTGCGGTAGATCTCGATCAACGCCTCTTCCGGCTTGCGCACGGAGTCGCGGCGGAGCGTATTGGTGATGATGTTGCCCACATCGTCGCGCTCCGGGAAGAAGACCTCGAAGCTGGTGACGCCAGACTGGATGATCTTGTGCAGCTTGTCTGCGGACAGCTCCTGGTTGGCTTCGTACAGCAGCTCGCCAGTCGACATATCCACCACATCCGACGCAGTCATCGCACCCTCAAACTCGGACGTCTCCACTTCGATCGTCTCGATCTTGTGGTGGCGCAGAGCCTTCAGGCTATGCGCGGAGACCTTGCGCGATGCAGGAACAATCTCCTCGCCCTTGACCGCAATGGCTCCGGCCGGGCGCGTGCCCTGCAGGTTGGTCGGCTGCTCTTCCGCCGGGACCACCCAGCTCAGCTTGCCCTCAGCCACCTTGATGGTGTCGACGGTGTAGAAGGTCTTGAGAATCTCTTCGTCCGTACGCAGACCAAGCGCGCGCAGGAAGATGGTGCCAAGGAACTTGCGCTTGCGGTCGATGCGGACATAGAGCGTGTTCTTCTGGTCGTACTCAAACTCCACCCAACTGCCGCGGTACGGAATGATCTTGCCGAGGAAGTAGGTGCGGTTGTTCGCGGTCTCAAAGAAGACGCCCGGCGAACGGTGCAACTGCGAGACGATTACGCGCTCGGTGCCGTTGACGATGAACGTACCGTTCTGGCTCATCAGCGGGATATCGCCGAAGAAGACTTCCTGCTCCTTCATGTCGCGCAGGCTCTTGACGCCGGTCTCGGGGTCCTTGTCGTAGATCTTCAGGCGGATGGTGACCTTCAGCGGGGCAGAGTAGGTCATGCCGCGCTCTTCGCACTCCGCCTGGTCGTACTTCAACTGCAGACCCACCGGGTCGCCGCACTTGGTGCAGAAGTCGGGCGTGTTCTTGTTGTACGTGCCGCAGAAGTTACACAGCACATCGCCCGGGTGGAACGGATCCGTGATCACCATATGGCCGCAGCTGGTGCAGGCCGTGCGCAGGTGGTTCAGCCCCTTCAGGTAGCCGCACTTGCACTCCCAGTTGCCGATGGAGAAGTCGACAAACTCTAGCTCGGAGACGTTGCGAAAGTCCGTAATGGGGAAGACGGAGGTAAAGACCGACTGCAGGCCGTTGTCCTCGCGCTCCTGGGGCAGCTTGTCCATCTGCAGGAAGCGCTCGTAACTGCGGCGCTGGACCTCGATGAGGTTAGGGATCTGGATGGATGTGGGAATCTTCGAAAAATCGAGACGGCTGCGGATCGCGCGCATTTCGGTGTTATTGGACTGTCCAGACATGCTCTCTCCTGAGACTTACCTTCGAGGCCTCCCGAGTGAACCAGCCTGCATCGAAACAGCAGGTTGGAGCTCAAGAGGTGGAGGACTGTGGTACAGCCCTCCGGGTTTGATTCAACTTGCGCAAGTACTAAACTTCATCGGGTCTTGCCGCCCTCGATAGCAGCAGGCCCCGTGCGCAGAATGTCTGCCGTACAACTTTCCCGGCACAAAAAACTTGAAACTTTTACTACCTGCCAACGTTCGAAGCTGCTATAAAGAACGCGTACTGACTGCCGATAAACACGGCAAAGCGCTCGATAGGACAACGTGTCCCATGAGCGCAAAGATCGACTTGTGCACTGTTTCTATGATGTTCGTGTTGATGCCTGCCGCCATTTGAGGCTCGCCCTGCCCCAAAAATTGCTGCCGCTCGCATAATGCCTGTTACACAACGTGTGTCCGCCGCTCGAAACACGTTATGGCCGGCTCCCTAACCTGCACCTGCAGGATGAACCGGGTACCACCATTACTCGACAACCGTACACTCGCCAAAGAACACGCCAAGGCGGAGCGAATTTTCTTCAATAGCAAGAATATCGCGTTCCGCCCCGGCGTGCAAGTTGACAGGGTAACTACTTGATTTCGATGGTTGCAACGCCTTCGAACTTCTTGGCGATAGCAGCTGCGTCGTCCTTGGAGATGTTCTCCTTCAAGGGCTTCGGTGCGCCGTCTACCAGGTCCTTGGCTTCCTTCAAGCCCAGGGCGGTGACTTCGCGTACAGCCTTGATGGTGTTGATCTTGTTCGCGCCAGCATCCTTCAGGATGACGGTGAACTCGGTCTTCTCTTCCACCGGTGCGGCTGCTGCTCCGCCGCCAGCGGCCGGGGCTGCTACTGCTGCTGCTGCCGAAACGCCGAGGCGCTCTTCGAGCTTCTTGACCAGAGCCGATGCTTCCAGAAGGCTAAGGCTTACGATCTGATCTTCCAACTGCTGAATGTCTGCCATGTTATTTCTCCAATTTGAAATCTGAACTTGATAGTGGTTGATTCGGTTACTGATTACGTCTCCGAAGCCTTACCGCGCTTCGGCTGCCCATGCCTTCCCGGGTTTCCGCTGCGCCCAGACTGGCGCACCCGGTAAGACCAGGCGAAACTGTTTATGCCTCTGGCGTTGGCTCAACGGCAGCAGCTTCCGCTACTGGCGCCTCTTCTGCCGGTGCTTCCGCAGCCGGTGCTTCCGCAGCAGGCGCTTCCGCAACAACCTCAACCGCCGCGGCGGCCGATCCAGCAAACTTGCCCTTCTCGACGCCTTGATTGATGACGACGGCGAGATCGCGGCCGGTGGCGTTGATAACGGTGGCCAGACGCTGCGCTGGCGACTGAATCAGGAACAGCAGCTTCGAGAACAGCTCTTCCTTGCCCGGCATGTTAGCCAGCTCAGCGATCTCCTGAACCGTGATCACCTTACCGTCTACGATGCCCAGCTTGAACGTGAACTCTGCGTTGTCCTTCACCCAGGTTGCGAGGGCCTTGGCCAGCGCAACGGGATCGCCCGACGTATACGCAACCGACGAAACACCCTTGAGGCCCTTCAACGCAGCTTCAATCTTGGTGCCTTCACCGGCGCGAGCCGCCAGCTTGTTCTTGACAACGTGATAGCTTCCGCCTGCACCACGTACAGCCTTGCGCAGTTCAAAGTCCTTCGATGCGGTTAGGCCGGCAAACGTGCCGACGATGGCGGAGGTCGAGTGCTCCAGCTCAGATGCAAGCTGGCTGATCTTCTCCGTCTTTTTTGCTCTGGTCAATGGCATAACTTAATCCTCTTCGCTTTCGCTACCCCACTCCTCGCACTTTGCGTCCAGAGCAGGGCGTTACTGTTTCTCTTCGGAACTAGGCCTTGCCGGCTGCTTCAGCAGCGGCAAAGTCAAGCTGGATACCAGGGCCCATCGTCGAGCTGAGCGTCACGCCCTTGATGTACTTGCCCTTGGACGCGGAAGGCTTCGCCTTCACCACGCTGGCAATCACCGTCATGGCATTGTCCACCAGCTTGTCGGCATCGAACGAAAGCTTGCCCACTGGAACGTGAACCAGAGCCGTCTTGTCCGTGCGGAACTCGACTTTACCAGCCTTGATCTCCTTCACGGCCGAAGCTACATCGGTCGTAACGGTACCAGTCTTGGGGTTCGGCATCAGGCCGCGAGGTCCGAGAACCTTGCCCAGACGACCGACCGACTTCATCATGTCCGGAGTCGCGATCAACGCGTCGAAGGCCGTCCAGCCTTCTTTCTGAATCTTCTCTACCAACTCTTCGCCACCGAAGAACTCGGCGCCAGCAGCTTCGGCATCTTTAATCTTGTCGCCAGAGGCAATGACCGCAACGATCTTGGTCTTACCCAGACCATGAGGCAGAACCACCGTGCCACTAACCATCTGGTCCGCATGCTTGGGATCAACGCCCAGACGCAGGGTAATCTCGACTGTCTCGTCGAACTTCGCGTACTTCGCTTTCTGGAGTAGCGGAACTGCGTCCGCCAATACATAAGGACGGGGCTCTACGAGCGCGCGCGCCTTCGTCAAATTCTTGGAGATCTTCCTTGCCATTTTCCCTCGTCTCCCACCCCTCTGGAGCAAACTGCCCCGGGCGTGGTTATCGACTGGTCTCAACGTGGAGTTGAGACGCTCTTACAAGTATGCCGGAAAGGCCGCTCTGCGTCAAACCATTTTCAGCAGATTAATGCCGGAGAGTGGTCTGGGACAGGAGGCAGTCATTGCTGCCTGAGGCGGCTGACGGCTACGCCGCAGCCAATCCGCAAACAAGTCCACCCGGCCCAGACTAACTAGCGCTTAGCCGGATAGATCGGTCCTCCGCCGCGACCGGCGCGGGGAGGCTGGAAGCTGAGATCGGCATGGTGCGGACTAGGAGACTTGACCTTGGAGACGCGTCCGCTGTCGCGCATGCGGCGGTCGGCTTCATTCCACGTCGGCAGGATCTCATCCGGCTGGTTCCAGTGAACCACTGATGCCTCGTCGCACCAGTCGAGCAGGTGTGGCATGGCGGTGCGATGCGAGCCCGCTACCATATATGCTCGCATGCTCTCCTGCGTGTCCCA
>DAICZO010000312.1 GCA_027311125.1 Acidobacteriaceae bacterium | reverse complement strand
TTGCCCTCGATGGGGTTGTCGATGTCTTTGATGAGCTTGACGGCACCACTGGAGACCTTGGCGCGACCGTAGCTGGAGACGGCGACGAAGTCGAAGGTGTTGTCGACGTCGATGGCCCGGGCGAGGTCTGCGAGGAAGATGGCTGCGCCTTTGAGGACGCCGATGAGGACGATGGGCTGTCCGTTGGTGTGGCCGGTGTAGTCGGCGGTGATCTGAGCGCCGATCTCGCGGGTGCGGTCGGCGATTTGTTGTTTGGTGAAGAGGATGTCCATGGTGGAGGCGTGAGGGAAGTTAGGCGTGCTGTTGGGCATGAAGGTCAGGTTAGCGCGAATGGTGGGGGCAAGGCAAAGCGGGTTGGGTGTTTTGTCGGGGGAGTGCGGTTTGTGGAAGCGAGGGCGGAGTTGGGACGGCGGCTGTCCTATACTTTAGGTATATGTACCCTTATATCAATCTTGGCCCGTTGCACCTGGGCACGTTTGGGCTCTTGTTGTGGTTGGCAGCGGTGGTGGCGACGATCGTGTTGCACCGTAACTTTGTGCGGCATGGGGTTGATGCAGATGCTCTGAATGTGGTGGCGCTGGTGGTGATCTCCGGCGTGATTGGCGCGAAGACCTGGCATGAGCTACAGAATGTTGCCGAGCTGAAGCTGGCGATGCGCCAGATAGCCCTGCCGGGCTGGAGTCATCCGCTGGACATGCTGATGGGCTTTCTGCACTGGTTTCAGGCAGGATTTGCGTGGTATGGTGGAATGCTGGCCGGGATCGCGATGCTGATGTGGCAGGGGCGCGAGGCACGGTTTCGCGGGGCTCTGGAGGGTGTACTGGGTAAGCGAGTGGGCGCGATTCGGATGCTGGATCTTGCGGCTCCGGCGGCGGCCATAGGGTATGGCGTGGGGCGGATCGGGTGCCTGACGAGCGGCGATGGCGACTACGGGATGAAGACTACGCTGCCGTGGGGGGTACACATGGCGAAGGACGCGCTGGTGCCAACGGTGGACCTGGTGCAGCCTACTCCGGCATACGAGTTGCTGTTTTCGCTGCTGGTGTTCTGGATACTGTGGAAGCTGGCTGAACGCTCGAAGCCGGTTGGATGGCTGACGGGAATGTACCTGGTGCTGAGTGGGGTGGGACGGTTTCTGGTGGAGTTTGTACGAATTAATCCGCGGCTTTACTGGGGCATGAGCAATGCACAGGTGGCTGCGCTGGGTAGCGTGGTGGCGGGAGCGGTGCTGATGGCCTATGCCACGTCCAAGCGGGTACAGTGGGCTCCGGTGGTGGCGGAGGAGCAGGTTACTTAGGCGAGCGATGATGAGAGAGAACGGCGGTTGGCTGATGCCAGCCGCCGTTTCTTGTGTGCGGGGTTATTTGGACATAGCTTCGCGGATGGGTTCCTGCGGCGCGCTGAAGAAGGCGGTGGAGATGAGGCCTCCGATGACAGCACCGAGGATGGGTGCGACCCAGAAGAGCCAAAGCTGGCTGAGAGCCCAGCCACCGACGAAGAGTGCAGGGCCGGTGGAACGAGCGGGGTTGACCGACGTGTTGGTGACGGGGATGCTGATGAGGTGGATGAGGGTGAGGCAGAGGCCGATGGCGACTGGTGCGAGGCCTTTGGGGGCGCGCTCGTCGGTGGAACCGAGGATTACCAGCAGGAAGAAGGCGGTGAGGACGACTTCGGCGAGGAAGCAGGCGAGGAGCGAGTAGCCGTCGGGAGAGTGGACTCCGTAGCCGTTGGAGGCGAATCCGTTGGAGAGCGAGAAGCCGGCTTTGCCACTGGCGATGAGGAAGAGAGTTCCTGAGGCAGCGATGGCTCCAATGACCTGGGCTGCGATGTAGGCAGGCAGCTCGGTGATGGGGAAGCGTTTGGCGACGACGAGACCAACGGAGACGGCTGGGTTGAGGTGGCAGCCGGAGATGTGACCGATAGCGAAGGCCATGGTCAGGACGGTGAGCCCAAAGGCCAGAGCGACACCGACGAAGCCGATGCCGAGAGTGGGAAAGCCGGCGGCGAGGACTGATGATCCGCAGCCACCAAAGACGAGCCAGAAGGTGCCAAAGAACTCAGCGATAGCGCGTTTCGAGAGGGACATGTGTAACCTCAAGTTTAGATTTTGTGACCGGTTCGTCCACAGGCAACATTTGGATGTGCTAATGCCCGCTGCGCGGAATCGTAGCATGGTCGCGAGGGGGAGAGACTGGAAGTTTGATGAATATATTGAGGTTAGAGACGTTTGAGGTAAGCTTTGGCTTCTTCCAGTTGGGGGAAGAGGCGTTCTTCGGCCTGAAACTCGCGAGAGTGGACGCAGCGGCCGCCAGCTTTGACGCGGACGGGATGTTTGAGGTGGAGCATCTCGTGGTAGAGGAGGTACTCTACTGCGCAGCGGGGGGTGTCGGGGCGGTCGAAGACGCGGCTGACGACGATGGTGTTGTGGGCGGCGTCGTAGTGACCGAGCATGCGGCGAGCGTGGTGAGCCGACCAGGTGAGAGTTGGTCGTCCGAGGAGGCCGTGGAAGAAGCGGGCGTTGAGGGACTCGAAGACCTCGTCGAGGTCGTAGTGGTGGCCGGTGGGGGTGGAGATGCGCTTGCGTCCGCGGGTCTGGCGGATGTGCTCGGCCTGCCTGGCGACAGCCTCTGAGGAGACGTGGCGGCGGTAGCGATCGGCATGGCTAGGGGCGATGGGCTTCTTGTAGAGCTTGGCGAGGAGGATATGGGCGATGGCCTGGTGGACGGACTCGGGCGCATGCTCGAGCAGGTCGGAGAGGCGGACGTGGAGACAGCCCTCGCGAAGGCGGATGGTGGTGTTGAGGGAGGTGAAGCGACGGAAACGGATGTCCAGCGGCGGGATCGGAGCGCGGGGGCGCAGGTCGCGGTATTGCTCCTCGAAGATGGGGACCAGAGCGGAGGACATGCTTACTGAAAGGTTAACACGGAGGGGTGTGGATGTTGGCTAACGGGGTATGTCGATGGTCTGGTTCGGGGCTTGCTTCTGGGGGGGATGGGCCAGGAACCAAGCGCGTTGCTGCTCGATGAGGCGGGTGGTGTCTTCGCGGAGGTCGCGGATGGATTCGAGAGCCAGCTTGCGGGGGATGGCGTAGGCGTCATCCTCGGGAGGGGACTTGATGGCGGTGGCCCAGCGGTCGGTGGCTTCGAGCAGCTTGGGGAGGGCTTTGCGGATGTCGCGGTGGTGAGGGCCGTAGTCGTCGAGGTTGTCCTCGAGCTCGTCAGCGAGGGCGGTGAACTGCTCGAGCAGATCGTGGGTATCCTGCTCGCGACCGGGTTTGCGGGGATGGGCGAAGAGATCCTGCACTCTGTTGGCGCGTAGATCGAGGAACGTGAGGAAGAGCATGACGCGGTCGTTGGGGAGGTAGGCTGACTCGCGGAGTTGCTCGACCTCTTTGTCGCTGAGGTCGGCGGAGTTGCTCTTGGCAGGGGCTGAACCCAGAGCGACGAGGAGGACAAGTGCGAGGCGGAGTGTCTTGGTGCAGCGGGGCATCGGGCTTTCTAGGGATTGCTAGTGGGAGAAGACCTGATTCAGGAGTTCATTCTGGACCTGGTCGAGCTGTTTGAGGGTTGCTTGCAGGATGACCTTGTCGTCGTTGGAGGCGGCGTGGAGGTAGTCGCTGAGGCGGTAGGTGGTGTGGTGCATGAGCATCTCGGCGTTCTTGAGGCGTTTGGTGTCGTGTGCGAGGCCGAGGTGGATGAGTTGGGCGTAGTGCTCTACCTGCTTGAGGGTGTTGCTGGCCTGTTCGGCTTCACCGGCGAGCATCTGGTGGCCGGCGAGTTCGGTCATAGCGTGGACGAGTTCGGTGTAGAGGAAGCATTGCTCGCGGGGATTGGCCTGCAGTGCGCGGGCTTGCAGTTGCTGGATGATCTGGGGATCTGCCTGAGACTCGTCGATGGTGGCGGCGCAGGCGTTGGGCGAAAAGCTGATGGTGAGCGGTAGGAGGAGGAGAGGAAGCAGTTTGCATCGCATAACGCACCTCGCAGAGAGCGCGTACCTACTTCGAATGTTCGAGGGTGATCAGGCGGTGGCGAGCCTGCCACTCCTCATCGGGGAATTTTCCATTCGCCACGGAGAGGAACTGTTTGTACAGGTCCGTTGCCTCCTTGGTCTGGTGCAGCTTGTCGTGAGCAGTCGCAGCAAGGAACAGGGAGGAAGGTGACTGTTGCTGCACTGTAGCACGAAGTTCGAGTGCTTGCAAGG
>DAICZO010000411.1 GCA_027311125.1 Acidobacteriaceae bacterium | reverse complement strand
GTCGTTGTAGTTGTAGTTGTAGTTGTCGTTGCCGTTGCTAGTTTTTCTAGTTGTCATCCTTCGCGAAGCGGAGGACCTGCTGTTGCTGTTGCCGTTGTCCTTGCTCTTGCCGTTGCGTGTTTTTAGCGACCGTCCTCCGCGAAGCACAGCACCGCTGTACCTCCACCACCGCCCGTACATGTGGGAACGTAAAACAGCAAAAAAAGGGGTGCAGCCCAAGGCCACACCCCTCACACTCACTTCTAAAAAACATCAGCCTAGAACGGGTTCAGCTTGTCCAGACCCTTCTTCTTCTTGTGCTTGCTCGAAGACTCGTCTGCCTTGTCGAATCCGGGCTTACCCTTCTTCCCATTGGCTGCCGCTGCTTCGGCTGCAGGCTGCGTCCCTGGCTGGATGTCGTTCACCTGGTCCGGTGCGCCCGCTGCCTTCTCAATCGCCGGCAAAGGCGTCGAATTCGGTGGTCCCACCGGCTTCAGTCCGCCATTGTCTTCTACCGACGCCGCTCCCGCCGGGTGCGACACAATCTCCACGCCCATCGAGTTCGTCGCGCCGCCGCCCGTGCTCGTTGCTGCCGGAACATTCGTCATCACAGCCGAGCCAGTGCTCTCCGCCGCATCCGCGGAAGGCACCTCCTGCAACTGCAAAGGAGCCGCAGCCACCGGGGCCGCTGCATCCGCTGTCGGAGCCGCATCGCTCGCCGCCGCATTCGCCGCGGGCTTCGCTGCCGTCGCCGCAGCCGAAGCCGCATTCGGGTTCAACGCCGACGTAAAGTCGGCAATAATCTTGTTCGTCACGTCCGGTGCCAGCGTCGGCTTCGCATACGTCAGCGGTGGCTCACCCGAGCGTGCCGCCGTCACCACGTCCGGCTTGTGGAAGAACAACAGGCTCGCGCGATCCACCAGACGGTACTGGGCCCGGCTGTTCTCCAGCGCCACACTCGCCGCAACCTGCTCCGGAGTAGGCGTGGGAATCGGCAGATTCATCGCCGCTAGACGATCACGGGCATCTTCAACGTGCGGCGCAGCCGAGTGCTCCAGCACGACCTTCCGGTACGCCGCAATCGCCTGATCGTCATACGTCTTTTCCAGCCGCGCCTTGCCCGCTTCCGGCAGCTTCAGCGTCCGCACATATCGCGCCTCCGCCTCGTACGCATCGCCCAGCCCAATCAGCACGTCGTCCATATGGCTGTACTGCGGATACGTGTCCACCACCGTCTGGTAGCGCGCAATCGTCGCCGGCCAGTTCGAGCGAGTCGAGTAAAACGAACCAATCTCGCTCTCCCGCGATGCCAGCATCTCCTGCACTTCGCGCAAACGCTGCTTGGCCTGTGGCACCAGGACCGAGTCCGGATAATCCGTCAGCATGCGCCGATACTCTTCTTCCGCATGCGTCGCCTTGGTGTAGTCACGGTCCGGCTTATCCATCTGCCGGAAGTAAATATCGCCAATCCGCATCTGCGCCTCGGCCGCCTCCGGGGCATTCGGAAAGAACACCCGGAAGTCCGCATACTCGCTCTCCGCCTGCGTCAGTGCCGCCGTGCCGCCTTCCTTGTACCAGCTATCGGCAATCGCCAGCTTCGCCCGCATCTGGTACTGCGAGTCAGGATACGTATTCAGCAGCGTCTGCAGATCCAGACGCGCCACGTCATAGTGGCCCTTCTTCACCGCTGCCTCTGCCTTGTCATACAACTGCTTATCCGGCAGCTTTGAGTCCTGCCCGGCCAGCGGCTCAATCTTCTTGTCCTTGCGCAACTGCTTCTTCGTGTCCTTCGACTTGACAATCTTGTCTTCCTTGATGACCTTGTCTTTCTTCTTCTTGCCCACCGGAGCGGTCAAAGTCACGCTCTCATGCTGTTGCCCCTGCGCATCCGTCGTCGTCTGCGACGAACCCGTTACCTGCGCCACACCCTGCAAAGAGGCCAACATCAGACCGGCAACCGCCAGCCCTGCCACTACGCCCGCCTTGAATCCCGGAAAGAAAGACCGCTCTGTCATACGTCGTCACTACCCCATCTGCCTCGCGCATCGCTGCGCGGACTAACCTTTATTCTAAACTTCCTGCGCGTTCCGTGCCGCCTCAGCCGCACGCGCCAACTGCAGAAACTCATGCGCATTCCGCCCCGTCTTCCCCGGGCTGAAGATCGCAGACCCCGCCACCAGCATGTCCGCTCCTGCTTCGACGACTCGACCCACCGTATCGTGAGCCACACCGCCATCCACCTCAATCCGGAAGTTCAGCCCCATCTCCTGCCGCAACTCCGCTAGATACGCAATCTTCTCCAGCGCCAGCGGCAAAAACTGCTGCCCCCCAAACCCCGGATTCACACTCATCACCAGCACATAATGCACCATCGGCAACACTTCAATCAGCGTCTCCACCGGCGTCCCCGGGTTGATCACCACCCCCGGAAGCATCTTGTGCTGTTCAATCAACTGCAGCGTCCGGTGCAGATGGCGGCACACCTCCTGGTGAACGCTCACCATATCCGCCCCCGCCTCCGCAAACGCAGGAATAAACGCATCCGGATTCTCCACCATCAAATGGCAGTCCAGCGGCAGCTTCGTCACCGGTCGCAGCGCCTTCACCATCGGCGGCCCAAACGTGATATTCGGCACAAAATGCCCATCCATCACGTCCACATGCACTATGCTGCCGCCGCCCCGTTCAGCCGACGCCACTTCATCCGCCAACCGCGCAAAATCCGATGCCAGTATCGAAAACGCCAGTTCAACCACAGTAGTCTCCAGGTAACAATCAGCAGCCCCAGTCTACCAGCCTGTCCCCACTAGGCACCGCCTACACTACCGGCCTCCTGCACCAGTCGCAGCTTCGCCCCCTTCGCTGCCTCCCGCTGCGTCTCCGCCATCACCCCCGGCTCCCCC
>DAICZO010000399.1 GCA_027311125.1 Acidobacteriaceae bacterium | reverse complement strand
CCCTCGGGCTGCGGCCACTTTGTCTTAGGTCTATCCATCCAAGCCTGCAACAGGTCAGAACGTCAGCATCTCATCGCCCACTTCGCCAGAACTCAGCGAACCCGTCTCCGGGCCAGACACATCTTCTTCCCGCAACGAGGTCCGAATGCTGCTTCCGCTCTCGAACTGGATCTCCAGCGCCTCATACTCCACCAGCGTCGCCGCGCCCACATTCTCGCCAATCAGCCCGCACAGCACATTCCGAAACTCCGGCTCGCCATACGCATACGAGCCCTCCTCCCGAAACACCTCTGGCCACTCATACAGCGTCAGCACCGGCCCATCGAACCGCAGTTGCAGGTGATCTTGCACAAACTCCACCGCCGTCAGCTCCTGCCCAACCAGATCATCCACTTCCATAACAATCCCTGTCCAGAAACCCTAGTGGCCGGTCTCTTCGCTAGTAAACGCCTCATACTCCGCCGCCGACAACAGCCCATCCACCTGCTTGGCATCGGCCAGCTCCAGCTTCAGAATCCACGTCGTATTCGCATCCGAGTTCAGCTTCTCCGGCACACTCACCAGCTCTTCATTCACTGCCGTCACCGTGCCCGAAACCGGAGAAAACAGGTCCGACACCGCCTTCACCGACTCCACCGACCCAAACGTCTTGCCCGCTTCCAGCGCATCGCCTACCTTCGGCAACTCCACAAACACAATGTCGCCCAGCGAGTTCTGCGCATAGTCCGTAATCCCAACCGTGCCCGTGCCGTTCTCTACTGCAATCCACTCATGTTCCTTCGTGTACCGGTACTCCGTCGGATAAGCCATCGTTGCATTCTCCCTGTCTTGGTTGGTGCTGCATTCCAGTGTAACGGCGACACCGCCACCGCCAATCTCTCATCCCGTCGCGCCTATGCCACGACAGCCTTCTTCGGTCGCTTGTAGAACGGCAGTGGCACCACCCGCGCCTTCACACCCTGCCCGCGGATCTCCACCGCTAACTCCCCATCCACCCCGGCATACTCCACCGGCACAAACGCCATCGCAATATTCTTCTTCAGAAACGGTGCCGGCGATCCACTCGTCACCTCGCCAATCCGCGTCCCATCTGCAGCCAGCACCGGATAGCCATCGCGCGCAATCCCACGCTCCACCATCTCCAGCCCTACCAGCTTCCGCTTCGGGCCGCCTGCTGCCTGTACCGCCAACAGCGCCTCGCGTCCCACAAACGAGGGCTTCTCCAGCTTCGCATACCGCCCCAGTCCAGCCTCCAGCACATTGATCGTGTCGGAGATCTCATACCCATACAGCGCCATCGCCGACTCCATCCGCAGCGTATTCCGCGCTCCCAGCCCACACGGGATAATCCCGAACTCCGCACCGGCAGCCAGCACCTCACCCCACACCCGTGCACTCGTCGGTTCATCCGAAGGCACGTAGATCTCGAATCCGTCCTCTCCCGTATAGCCCGTCCGCGCAATCATCACATTGTGCAGGCCACACACCTGCCCCCACGTAAACCAGTAGTTCTTGATCCCGCTCAGGTCGGTCGAAGTCAGCTTCTGCAGCGTCGCCTCTGCCTTCGGTCCCTGGATCGCCAACTGCGTGTAGTAGTCGCTGAAGTCGTTCACATGCACACCCGGCATCTGCCCAATCTGCGACCGCACCCACTGCACATCCTTCTCCCGCGTCCCGGCATTGATCACGATCAGGTAGTCGTTATCCGATAGCTTGTGCACAATCACGTCATCCACAAACGTCCCATTCGGATACAGCATCGCCGAGTAGTGTGCCTGCCCGATCGCTAGCTTGCTCGCATCATTCATGCACAACTGCTGCACCGCCGCCAGCGATCCCGGCCCACGCAACTGGATGTCGCCCATATGCGACACGTCGAACACCCCCACCCCGGTTCGCACCGCCATATGCTCCGCAATCAGGCCGGAGTACTCCACCGGCATATCCCATCCACCAAAGTCCACCATCTTGGCCTTGTGCGCCCGGTGTGTCGCATTCAGAGCCGTCTTGCGTAGTGCCATCACTGTCTCAGCCATTCCATCCATCCTCTTCTTCCGCACATCCAAACAATTCACGATAGCACCGAAGCAGCGCCTGTCCCAACCGCTGCATCGCGCAACAGTCTTCGCCTAATGCCCTGCGCGCAGCATCTCCACCTGCCGCTTCACCGCACCATACGTCTCCTCGGTCGGCAGTCCCTGCATCTGCCACCGCACCAGCCCCTGTCCATCAATCACCAGCACATAGGCTGCATCCGCTTCCTTATACTGCGCGACCCGCCGCCACGCCGCCTCATCGTCCAGTAGCGGCACAAAGTGCGGCCGCGCCGGCTCCGAGACCGATGCCTTGATCCGCCCCATCACAAACCCGCGCAGCATCCGCGGAACCGCCGCCAGCACCGGCATCTCGTAGTACACCACGCTGTCCGACTTCAGATAATCCACCGCCAGCCGCTTCCCACACGCCGTCACCGCATCCCGCGAGCCCTGGCTGAACCCCACCACCAACACCCCCGGTCGACCCCTCAGGTCCTCCGGCAGATTCACCGCCGTATCCGCAAACGAACTCCCGTGTACCTCAGGAATCCGCATCTCGCTCCAGCCCACCTGGCCACTCAGTAATCCCAGTGCTGCCATCACCAGGCCAGCACCCCAACGCACCCGCAACACGCCAAATCCACTCATACCACCAGTCTATTCATCCACCCCGGCATTCCCAAGCCAGCCAGCTAAATCACTACCGTCTCACGATACTCGCCGAACACCCGCCGCAGCACATCCGCCACCTCCCCCACCGTCGCATAGCTCTCCACCGCCTGCAGAATCCGCGGCATCAGGTTGCTCCCACCTCGCGCCGCCTCCTCCACCTGCCGCAGCGCCGCAGCGTGTACTCCCGCATCCCGCCGCGCTCGCATCGCCCGCACTCGTTCCACTTGTCGCCCCTCCAGCGCCTCATCAATACGCTGAATCGGGACCGCCACCTCCTGCTCACTCACAAACTCATTCACCCCCACCACAATGGTCTCCTGCGCATCCACGGCCTTCTGGTACGCATACGCTGCGTTCTGGATCTCCCGCTGCACGTAGCCCTGCTCGATCGCTCGCAGCATCCCATATCCACCTGCCCCACCCTGCCCCGTACGCCCAAACCCAGCGATCCGGTCCAGATACTCCTGCGCCAGCCGCTCTACTTCATTCGTCAGCGACTCCACATAGTACGATCCCGCCAGCGGATCAACCGTCTGCGCCACCCCGCTCTCATGCGCCAGAATCTGCTGGGTCCGCAACGCAATCCGCGCCGCGTTCTCCGTCGGCAGCGACAGCGCCTCATCGAATCCGTTCGTGTGCAGACTCTGCGTCCCACCCAGCACCCCCGCCAGTGCCTGCAGCGTGGTCCGCACGATATTGTTCTTCGGCTGCTGTGCTGTCAGCGTCGACCCCGCCGTCTGCGTGTGGAACCGCAGCATCCAACTCCGCGGATTCTTAGCCCCAAAGTGCTCCCGCATGATCCGTGCCCACATCCGCCGAGCCGCACGAAACTTAGCGACCTCTTCCAGTAGATTGCTATGCGCGTTGAAGAAGAAACTCAGCCGCGGCGCAAACGCGTCCACATCCAATCCCGCATCCACCGCTGCCTGCACATACGTCATGCCGTCAGCCAGCGTAAACGCCACCTCCTGCACCGCCGTACATCCCGCCTCCCGCATGTGGTACCCGGAGATCGAAATCGTATTCCACTCCGGTACCTCATCCGCAGCACACGCAAAGATGTCCGTCACCAGTCGCATCGCATGGTTCACCGGATAGATGTACGTGCCCCGCGCAATGTACTCCTTCAAAATATCGTTCTGGATCGTCCCGCTCAGTTTCTTCACCGTCGCGCCCGTCCGCCGCGCAACCGCCACGTACAGCGCCAGCAGAATCGAAGCCGTCGCATTGATCGTCATCGAGGTCGAAATCGTATCCAGCGCAATCCCCTGGAACAGCCGCTCCATGTCTTCGATCGAATCAATCGCCACCCCTACCTTGCCCACCTCGCCCAGCGCCAGCGCACTGTCCGAGTCATACCCAATCTGCGTCGGCAGATCGAACGCGACGCTCAGCCCCTTGGTCCCATTCGCCAGCAGAAACTTGTATCGCCGATTGGACTCCTCCGCGTCGCCCATTCCCGCGTACTGCCGCATCGTCCACAGCCGCCCGCGATACATCGTCGGCTGTATCCCCCGCGTGTACGGATACTCTCCCGCCTCACCCACCTGCGTCGCCGCGTCAAACCCCGTCAGGTCCGCCGCTCCATACGACTGCTTCACGTCAATTCCGGAGCTTGTCTTCGTCTCAGCCATGCCGACCAAGTGTACGCGCTTCAGGCCTCCCTTAGCGCCCCTTCTCCCGCCGCCGCGCCTTCACAAAGCTGCTCAGGCAAAAGTATCCAAACATCACCGCCATCCCGCCCAGCATCAGCAGATGTCCATGCCCCCCCG